>NZ_JBXSQJ010000001.1:0-181071 GCF_057063585.1 Gilliamella sp. X-60
TTATTCCTAAAATTCATACCGTTTATTTTTATTATGCTATTGGTTTATCGCGATATCATTGTTTTTATGCTGACTATTTTCAATATAAGCGATAATGCAAACAGAGTATAAACGATTTTAACGCAAAGTTTAACTTTTTTAATCAATATCTTTGTTTAATATGAATAATTTTAGTTAGTTAAAACGGTAAGTGATAGCGGCTTAACGCCTTTGTTGAACAAGGGATTTAAGCAATCTTATTTTTTATCAAAAATAATTTATTAAATGCTTGCATTTAAAAACACCTTTATTGAACAAGCAATGTAAGCAACTTTATTCTTTCTCAATAAAATTTATTAAATCATTAAATTTAAAATAATTTCACGCTGAAACGGTATAGAATCCTGAATATTTTTAACAAGAATTACGCCTTTTTTAATTTAGAAAGCCGTTCATGTCAATTAAAACAACTAATTAGATAAAAAATAAGGCACTCATTATTTGTGCCTTATTTTTAGTTATTTAATCTATTTTCAACACTGAAAGTTTTAACGGCTTATAGCTCATTTAACACTTCCCCCTCAAATAGCTTATCAAGCTCTTCGATAAACGCCTGCTCAGGTAGATGGTAAAAGATGCCATGCTCTGGCATACCACGCAAAAAGAGATAGTAAACACCCCCAAAATGGGTTTGATATTGGTAATTGGTTAAACGACCTTTTAAAAAGCGATGCAAGGCTAAACAGTAAAGTTGGTATTGTAGGTCGTAGCGATGTTCACACATCACTTTTTCTAGTGCTTCTTGATTATAAGAGTCAACGCATTCACCTAACCAATTTGATTTATAATCAACCACATAATATTTCCCTTCAAATTTAAACACTAAATCAATAAATCCCCTTAGCATGCCTTGTACCGAATCAAAATCTAATTTAGGGCATAATCTTGATAAACGATCATATTGTTTGCAAAGATTATCTAACTGCTGGCTAGTTACGGTTTTTCGTATAGGAAGATAAAATTGTAATTCGTTAATATGTTGCCCCATTAACACTTGCGATAATATTAAATTTGGAGCATGCAGTTGTGTAGTCAATACTTGTTGCATCCAATTCGTTACTACACCACTCCATGCTGGCTCTAAATTGAGTTTTTTTACCATTTGATTACATAATTCATCAAGGTTATCTGGTGTGATATCTTCCATAATGCTGTGCATTAATGTACCCACATATGCCCCTTTCGGAAAGTGGTGGATATCATATTGTATATCGGTTGACGGAGCACTAGCAGATTCAAGTTGGAGCTCATCCCAATCATTAATAATATCGGGATTGTAAGCCAATATGGTATGATTATGTTTTTGTAATTCAGTATAACTTGTGACTCGCCAACTGCTTGATAGCTTACGCGAAAACTCATTTGCCGATAATGATTGGCTTGGTAAAATTTGAGAAATATACTGTTCGTTCTCTATCGGTAATTGTACTTCAACTAAATTGGCCATATTGGCAATTGATCTTAGTTCATTTTTTAATAAATGATTAATCGCTGATTGACTTTTCTTCAACGACGCAAGCCCAATACTGCAATGATAAACCGATCGGGTCATTGCTACATATAATAACCGCAAATCTTCAGCAAGGCGTTCATTTTCTATCTGTTGTTTAATCTCGTCGGTCAGTAACCATGCATAGGTTGTTTGATAGTCATTGTCTTTATCATGATAAAATTGACTATCCGCCTCACGATACATCGAAATAAATGGCAACCACACAATTGGGAATTCTAGCCCTTTGGATTTATGAATAGTAATTATTTTGACAAGGTTTTCGTCACTTTCAAGGCGTTGCTGGTGATTTTCTAAATTAGGATCGGGGCTAACTATTTGTTTTGTCAACCAACGAATTAACGCATGCGGACTATCTAATTCATTTGATGCTTCTTGGAGTAACTCGCCTAAATGCATTAAATTGGTTAACGTTCGTTCACCATCTTGGCGAGCTAATATGTTTTCAGCTAAATGACGTTTTTTCATCATTCGGCGTAACATCACTAATACACCATAATATTGCCAAATTGCTTGGTATTGTTTGAATTCTTCAACTAAACTTTCCCATCTGTCTTGATCATCAGTGATTTGTTCAAGTTCAGTCATGCTTTGCCCTAATAATGATGTCATTAATGCTAGCCTTAATGTTGTTTCGTTTTCAGGCATTAAGACGGCTTGCAATAAACTCAATACATCATTGGCCTCAATTGAAGAAAAAACACTACTATTATTTGATAAATAGACGCTTTTAACACCGTAATTGGACAATTTTTGTTGAATAATTTCGGCTTCACGCCCTGTGCGCACTAAGATCGCAATATCAGCTGTAGTTACAGGACGTTGTTTTTCTTCATTATCAATTAATATTGAAGAATTAGACAATAAAGACACAATTTGATTAGCACAACAACTTGCTATATGTTCTTGATAATCTGTATTGGTTGCAATGCCATCAGGCAGTAAATAAGCTGTGAGTGCGGCAACTTCTTGGTTATTCACTTGCAAAGACTTTTGTTGATTCCTTTTTGCCGCATCCATGGGTAAAAACGGAATATCTTCAAATATAAATGGATTATTACAATTAGCGAACAATTGATTAACCGCTTTAACCATCGAAACCGATGAACGATGGTTGACATCCATAGTAAAATAATTTTCTCCAGTCGATTGTTTAGCTTTTAAATAAGTGAATATATCAGCACCCCGAAAGCTGTAAATCGCTTGCTTGGGATCGCCAATAAAGAGTAAACCTCGATCTGGCTGTTGGTTATCGTAAATACGGTTAAAAATTTGATACTGCGTGGGATCGGTATCTTGAAATTCGTCAATCAAAGCAACGCGGTATTTTGACGCTATAGATTGCGCTAATCGTTTACCTGTTTTTGCTTGTAACGCGCGATTAAGTTGCCCAATAAGATCATCAAAGCTCATTTCACCATGTTTGAGCTTTTCGTCATAAAGCCCTTTTTGAATCACGCTAACAATATCCATTAAGATTTGGCTACGCAAGTCCAACGACTGTGTATATAGATCGTCAATTTGTTCAAAAACAAAATGACATGGCGCATTCTTTCCTTCTTTTGTCTTTTCGATTAATACCGATTGCTTAAATTTTTTAAGTTCATCTGGTAATTCAAACGTTTGAGTTGCGCTGTTAGCCCATGCTGATACTTTAATGACCCAATTGGGTAAATGTCGGCTATTATAAGATTGTTTGCTGACACCTGATTGAGTAATGATATTGACTAATTCATCAGATAAATCTAACCAAGACTTTTTAACATTTTCAATTATTTCATAATTTTTTAGATAAAACGCCTTAATTGTTGTACCGATATCTGGATTTAGTTTGTTAGTATTGTTAAGATTTAAACCTAAATAAGGTGTGATATCTTTTAATAATGCGGCTGGATCTTGCCATGTAGCAAGTACCAAATAAGCAAGCTGTTTATCAAGTGGTGTAAAATAGTGACGCCAAAACTCTTGTGTTACCCTTAATTTCAGTTGAGATTCATCAGAAATTAGCTTTTGTTCAAATAAAACACCTGACTCAAACGCATGGCTAGTTAATATACGCTGACAAAAACTATGAATAGTATAAATTGCCGCGTCATCCATTGATTGTTGAGCTACAGTAAGTTGTTGTATTGCTAATTTGTGATCATCGATTAACTCAATGAGTTGTTGATAAATCGGATCTTTATGCTGCTGTTGTAATAGTCCAATTCGTAATTCTTGAATATTTTGTCTTATCCGTGAACGTAGCTCTTGAGTTGCAGCTTTAGTAAAAGTAACAACCAAAATTTCATTAACGTCTAAAGGTCTTGGGTAACTATTTTGACCAATACCAAGCAATAATCTTAAATAAATAAAGGCGAGCGAATAAGTTTTACCTGTTCCTGCCGATGCTTCAATTAAGGTTCGACCAGTTAAAGGTAAATCAAAAAGATTGAGTTTTTTTACTCTGCTTGATGAAACCATTCAAGTTTTCCTGCAGAGTCTGGCAATAAATTAACACAAGCAATTGCAGCAGTAGGAAACATAGGCGGAGAAACATGTGGACAAAGTTCATTAACTAAATATCCTACTAATGGCAAATGTGATACCACAATCACATTTTCAATCCCATCGGCTAACAATAATGTTAATATGTCAACAATATGAGATGGGCTACCACTAGGTACTAAAAATCGATTAGTTTCAACTTTGTCGACACGAACGTGCGATGATAATTCTGTCAATGTTTGTTGTGCTCGTAGATAAGGACTCACTAAACCAAAATCAAATTGATAATTTTGCTGTTTAAGCCATATTCCAGCTTGATTTGACTGAATAATACCATAATCTGTTAATGTTCGACTTGAATCTGATGAAGCAGAAAATCCTGCTTCACCATGTCTCATAATACAAACTTTCATCAATATTTAATTAACGTAATTTTAATTGGAAAATCATGGATTCTGCACCACAGCAAAAAGTGAATTTTACTGATAATTTAAAGCCATCATTAATTTTTTCAATATTACTCTCAATTTTGCAAGGCTCAGTTTCAACATCTTTGGCAGCTTGTGTTAATGATGCCAACTTTTGTTGAGCTTCAGATTCTGTCGCAAAAACACGCTCATATTCAGCGCTACAATCCTCGTTGTCAATTATTGTACCCACATCCACGCAACAACATGCTGCTGTTTCGTTTGCTTTACATTTGTTTAAAGAATCTGTCATGCTCTACACCTCTATTTACCAGTTTATATGGTCAATAGTATACTCTCAATCATAACTTAGGGCAAAGTGCTAACTCTGTTTTGTTTTAGTTATTTAAAATAACTCGATAGCTAACCGCTTTAACAAATTTTGATTGAGTTTGTAAGTCATATATCGGAATTATTCGCGTTGTTTAACGTAAGTTGAAAAACGACTGTATAACGCGTCTCCCAAACAAGCGATACGGCGCTTATCTCATAAAAAAATCACCGTCACCGATTTGGCTAACTGCTTTATGGTCAATCGTCCAACTATTTATCGCACTGAAAGACCTCATTAAACATTCAATAACATGACTCACATTGAATATTAAACAAGAAAACAGATAGCATCATTTTCTAGGTGAGTTGTGTGCTCAATATCGGATATTTATCCAACTATTCATCTTTTGGGTTATATTTTTTGTAAAAAATATTCAGGATTCTATACCGTTTCAGGATAAATTGAGGCTTTGCCATCTCTCATTTGTTCAAACGTGTGCTCGCATCGTATCCATTAGAAATTCACAAAACCAGCTAGCCCTAAAATAACTGGGTAAGTCAAAAGATAGAAAACGAAAAGTTTCAGCGATTGCAGGTAAAACGTTTTATGAGCTTTTTGGATGATTCATCATAAAGTGTAAACAACCCATTGTTTTCCTAGCTGTCATATAATTAGTTTTCTAAAGAAATGTTGGCAGAATATAACAATAAACTACTTTGACAATAGTTGTGCAAATAAGATGAAATGAACAAACCTCTGCCAGACGGCAGAGGTTACATTATTAAAATTTAGGCGCTGAAGGACGACCACGTTTTTTAGCAAATCCTTTATCTGATGTTTCAGATTTGCTACCTTTACGACTTCGCTTAGATTCAGACATGGTGCCATTAACCAAACTCATTTTCATTGGCTGATTAAGAACTCTTACTTTTTCAAAGTGTTTTAACATGTCTTTTGGCATGCCTTTTGGTAATTCAACAGTTGAATAAGTATCATAAAGTTTAATATTACCAATATAACGGCTACTAATATCGGCCTCATTGGCAATTGCACCAACGATATGCCGCACTTCAACACCGTTTTCTTTACCAAGTTCGATACGGTACATATCCATATCACCCACATCGCGACGCTCACGACGTTTTGGTGTTTCGCGATTATCTCCTCGTAGACGACGCTCACCACCACGGTTATCTCGATCACGAGTGTCACGAGATGGTTTAAATACCGGATCAGGTGGAAGAATCAGTGGACGTTCACCTTGCGCTAATTTGAGCAATGCAGTGGCAATTGTTTCAAGATCAGTACCACTTTCGGCTTGTATTTGCGCTAATAAATTTTGGTATTGATCTAAATCACTACTTTCTAACTGTTTTTGGACTTGCTCCGTAAATTTAGCTAAACGACGTTTTTCGAGCAACTCTTTAGATGGCAATCCAACTTCTGGAATTGGTTTTTTTATGGTATGTTCGATATTTTTAAGCAAGCGACGTTCACGACTATCAACGAATAAAATAGCACGACCTGCTCGGCCAGCTCGGCCAGTACGTCCGATACGGTGAACATAAGATTCTGAATCTAACGTAATATCATAATTGATAACTAAGCTGATGCGCTCAACATCTAAACCACGAGCCGCAACATCTGTTGCAATTAAGATATCTAATCGACCATTACGTAAACGATCTAATGTTTGTTCACGCAGTTGTTGTGTCATATCGCCATTTAAAGCGGCACAACTATAACCGTGTTTTTCAAGCACTTCTGCCACATCTAAAGTAGCCGATTTTGTTCGAACAAAAATAATCGCTGCATCAAAATCTTCAGCTTCTAAAAAGCGAACAATCGCTTCATTTTTACGCATACCTCGAACAAGCCAATAACTTTGGTCAATATCAGGCGCTGTTTGATTAGTACCTTTAATTTGAACTTCTTTTGGATTATGCATAAATCGTTTAGTAATACGACGAATTGGCGCTGGCATCGTTGCTGAAAATAATGCTGTTTGATGATTTTCGGGAATGGTTGCCATGATGCTTTCAACATCATCAATAAAGCCCATTCTTAACATTTCGTCAGCTTCATCAAGCACTAAACCTTTCAAATTAGAAAGATCTAATGTTTTACGATTTAAGTGATCAAGCAAACGCCCTGGTGTACCAACCACTATTTGTGGCCCTTGTTTTAACGCACGTAATTGCACGTCATAACGCTGCCCGCCATATAAAGCTAGTACTTTTACGCCTTTCATGTATTTTGAATATTCAGAACAAGCATCTGCAACTTGCATAGCTAGCTCGCGTGTTGGAGCTAGAACTAAAAGTTGTGGTGCTTTTAAGTTTGCATCAATATTCATTAAAAAAGGGATTGAAAATGCGGCAGTTTTACCACTACCAGTTTGCGCCATTCCCAATACATCGTTACCTTCTAATAATAGAGGTATACATTCAGATTGAATAGGTGATGGTTTGCTAAAACCAAGATCATTTAATGCATTAAGGATATCCTCGGATAAACCAAGGTCAATAAAAGAAACATCTTTTGTCATGTAAACTCGCTTATAAACTTTGAATATATAAGCTTGCTTAATTAGTCAGCAAAAAATTGATAATGATTAACTAATATCAATTAAGATTTCTCTTATTTTTGCTAAACCAAATAAAGAAAGCAGATATAAATTTATGCCAGCTCACTAAATTGAAAATTTACAACTCACCCCAATAACTAACTGCCGATATTGACTCAACAACTATTCGATATAGAAACAACTTAAATTTAAAGCTAATTAATGCTTATATAATCTAAGATAAAGTTATCTGCATGACAAATGTTGAGAATATATTATTTGGCAAATCAGAACTACGCTATAACAATATTTTCACTTTTAAAACTGGCATGACCCTTGTTACTTTTCTTCAAGTAACTTCATTTCATAGAGTGCCTGTTGATGTTCAACATAGTTATAAATATTATTGGCTAAAGCATATTTAAATAACATTTTGGCACGCTCGTTGTCACCTTTACTTTGATAATACTTACCTAAGTAAAAATAGACTTCACAAAGGCGCTCGGCTAACTGCCGATTATTTTCAGCACCTTGTTGAAGGTTCTGCATTAATTTAGACTCACTTATTTTGTCTAAATAAAATGCAATAATATTGCCACTATAAATCGTTTTATCATTAATCAGATCATAACGTTTTTGTAGCTCATTTTGGGCAGCTTTATTGTTGATCTCCTTCTCAATCAGATAAAGCCATAAAATCCTGATAGGTTCATTCACATCATATTGATAAAACTGCAATGCATCGCGCTCAGCAGCTTGATAATGCCCTGTACGATATAACGCAATTGCACGATTTAAGTAAGCATAAGCATAAGTAGGATCAAGCTCTAACGTTGTATTAAACGATGTTAAAGCTTCATCAAAATTACCTTCTCTGAGCGCATAAGTCCCTAAAAAATTATAAACATCAGGGATTTCTGGATTAAAATTTAACAAATACGAAAAATCGCTTTGTGCAAAGGCTTTAAAACCTAATGAATCGTAAACAATACCACGCTCAAAGATAAGTTGCATTCGCGTTACAGAATCAAGATCTTTTCGTGATAACTGTTGGCTGATCTGAGCAATTTTTAATTCGTCATCATATGAAACCTGCTCAGGAACAGCCAGCAAAGGCTGAGAGTGAGAACAACCCGACAAAAGAATAACAGCTAGCAAAAAGCAGTATACAGTCCTCAGGCTGAATAATTTCACTTTTACCCCCTAGTGAAGTGAATCACAGTTTTATTCTGCTGTCGGAGCAACGTCTACTGCCGACTCAACAGCATCTTTCATGCTTAAACGGATTCTACCTTGGCGATCAATTTCGAGTACTTTCACATTCACTTCTTGACCTAATTTTAAATAATCAGCCACTTTTTCGACTCGATGATCAGCAATTTGAGAAACATGGACAAGTCCTTCTTTCCCACCAATAACAGATACGAAAGCACCAAAATCAACGATTCTAGTAACTTTTCCTGTATAAATTTTACCAATTTCGACATCAGCAACTAAATTAGTAATGCGTGCCATGGCATCTTTCGCTTTATTGCCATCTGAAGCTGCAATCTTGACTGTACCATCGTCAGTAATTTCAATAGTAGTCCCTGTTTCTTCAGTTAAAGCGCGAATAGTTGCCCCACCTTTACCGATAATATCGCGGATTTTATCAGGATTAACATTCATCGTATAAATACGCGGTGCAAATTCCGAAATTTCTTGACGAGGTTTATTAATTGCTTGCTCCATTACACCTAAAATATGTAAACGTGCACCTTTTGCTTGATTAAGCGCTACTTGCATAATCTCTTTAGTGATACCTTCAATTTTGATATCCATTTGTAATGCACTAACGCCTTCACGCGTACCTGCTACTTTAAAGTCCATATCACCAAGATGATCTTCATCACCAAGAATATCTGACAATACCACAAATTGATCGCCTTCTTTGACTAGGCCCATCGCAATACCAGCAACAGATGATTTAATTGGCACGCCAGCATCCATAAGCGCAAGTGAAGCACCACAAACAGAAGCCATTGAAGATGAACCATTTGATTCGGTAATTTCTGATACCACTCGGACAGTATATGGAAATTCTTCACGACTTGGCATTACTGCCGCAACGCCACGTTTAGCTAAGCGACCATGGCCGATTTCACGACGTTTTGGAGATCCAACCATACCTGTTTCGCCAACAGAATATGGAGGAAAATTGTAATGAAGTAAAAAACGTTCAGTATATTCACCCGTTAGTTCATCAATGATTTGTGCATCACGTTCTGTACCTAATGTTGCCGTGACTAATGCTTGGGTTTCGCCACGTGTAAACAGTGCACTACCATGTGTTCTTGGTAAAACACCCGTACGGATATCAAGTGCACGAATCATATCTTTTTCGCGACCATCAATACGAGGTTCACCCGCAATAACACGTTTACGAACAATTTGGCTTTCTAAATCGACGATAATATTAAGCACTTCGTTTTCATCAACTTCTTCATTTTGTTCTTTTAGTGCGGCTAATACTTCTTCTTTGATTAAATCGATTTGAGCATAACGTGCTTGTTTTTCGGTTATACGATAAGCTTCACCTAAACGTTCTTTAGCGAGTTCAACAATGGCATTATATAGCACTTCGTTTTTAGCCGGTGCAACCCAATCCCATTTTTCGCAATTGGCTTTTTTTGCAAATTCATTAATATTATCAATAACAACTTGTTGTTGTTCATGACCAAATACCACCGCTGCTAACATTTGATCTTCAGTAAGTAAATCAGCTTCAGATTCAACCATTAATACTGCACTTTTAGTTCCAGCAACTACTAAATCTAAACGACTTGTAGCCAGTTCTTTTACAGATGGATTTAAGACAAATTCATCATTAATAAAGCCTACACGCGCAGCACCGATAGGGCCATGGAATGGCACTCCTGATAAGCAAAGCGCAGCAGAAGCGCCAATCATAGCAACTAAGTCTGGGCTCACATCAGGATTTACTGAAACAACGGTTGCAATAATTTGGATTTCATTAACAAATCCTTCAGGGAATAATGGGCGAAGTGGACGGTCAATCAAACGTGCAATTAAGGTTTCGCCTTCACTTGGACGACCTTCTCGTTTAAAAAAACCACCGGGAATACGCCCTGCTGCATAGGTACGTTCTTGGTAATTAACTGTTAGCGGGAAGAAGTCTTGACCTTCTTTCACTTTTTTATTGGCAACAACGGTAACAAATACGGCGGTATCATCCATATTAACCATAACCGCAGCAGTTGCTTGACGAGCCATAATACCTGTTTCTAAAGTAACAGTATGACGACCATATTGGAATTTTTGATGAGTCGGATTAAACAAAATAATGTCCTCTTGTTATTTATTATGTTGAAGTGTGATATTTCGACAGGAAGCAACATTATGCTGCACTTATTGATACTCTCTTCAACAATGTGGGGGTAAATTCAACAAAAAGATTATTTCACTGTCACGACTAATGACAAATCTATAAATTATAGAGCTCTCATTAGTCGCGCGAAACATGAGATACAATCTTTACTTTGTTGACTTACATAAAATATTAATTTTTTCGAGCTCTGTATTATATCAGAGTGTCAATTTTTCACAACGAAAAAGAGGCCTAAGCCTCTTTTCAAGTAGATGATGAATTAGCGACGTAAACCTAGCTTTTTAATTAATTGGCTATAACGTTCAATATCTTTACGACGTAAATAATCTAATAATTTACGACGGCTAGACACCATACGTAATAGACCGCGACGGCTATGGTGATCTTTTTTGTGCTCAGAAAAATGACCTTGTAAATCATTAATACGTGCAGTTAAAAGAGCAACTTGAACTTCAGTTGAACCTGTATCGTTAGTACCACGACCATATTCAGCAACGATTTTCGCTTTAGCTTCTACAGTTAGAGACATAATAAACCTCTTTAAATAAATATAAAATATAGAATGACCGATCTCTAATTCAGACATTCCTCAATATTCATATAGGAATATATGAACTGCGTAATTATACTGAAATTTGTTAAAATAGCAATTTGATTTACCTAGTTAACCACAGGATTTACTTAAGTTGAAAACCATATTCTTCTTGAATAAGTTTTTTTAATGCCTCAATATAATTTTGGGCTGATAGACTCAATTGAGCTTTTTGTGATGTGATCCAACCAATTAGGATTTTTTCATCTACATCTAAAGGTATTGATAAAATATCAGAACCATTTAAATCCGTACTTAACACCCCTGTACTAATGGTATAACCATTAAGTCCATGCAATAGATTAAACAAAGTTGCCCTATCACTCACATGAATACTTTTTTTATGGTAAACCGTACTTAAAATCTCTTCTGAAAAATAAAACGAATTATACTCCCCCTGCTCGAAAGAGAGATAAGGATAATCCTCTAAATCATCTAATGTTAATGACTTCATTCCCGCTAATGGATGATGAGTACTAATAAATACATGAGGATGTGCTTCAAAAAGTGGATTAAAGGTCAATCGATGTTCCTTCAGTAGTCGCAAAATTACCTTTTGGTTAAAATCAGTCAAATATAAGATGCCAACTTCGCTGCGTAAATTGGCGACATCGGTGATAATATCATATGTTCTTGTTTCTCTGAGTGTAAACTCGTATTCATCCGTATGATTTTTTTTTATTAAATTAACAAAAGCATTGACTGCAAAAGCATAATGTTGGGTAGATATACTACATAGCTGCTTAGACGGTGCTTTTTTTGAATAGTGTTGTTCCAATAACTCAGCTTGATCTAAAACTTGTTTAGCATAACCTAAAAACTCAACACCATCGGTCGAAAGTGAAACGCCTTTGGAGGTACGTACAAAAATCTCAATACCAAATTCAGCTTCTAAATCTTTTACCGCCGTTGATAAACTCGGTTGTGTAATGTACAAATTTTTAGCTGCCTCATTAATTGAGCCTGAACGTGCAATTTCTAAAATATAACGTAGTTGTTGAAGTTTCATAATATCAGTTAATGTCTTAACACAAACTATCTTGCTTAACACAAATATATACTAAATCATATTTAAGTGAAGTAAATAATTGTTATCGTTTTTATACTCAAACACATACTTTCCTGAAAGTTTTTAACAACGATTTTGTTGTGCTATTGTAAAATAGTGATGAAAAATAAATATTAATGATTAAAATGGTGAGCAATTAAAAGAAGTTTTCGTAAATTAATTTTATACTCATAAGCGTTGAAACAGTAATTAGCATTGGTCTGATTAATTTGCGACCTTTAGCAATGACCATCTTAGCACCAAGTCTTGCACCTATAAATTGACCAACTAACATGATAAGTCCAATTGACCATATTACTTCGCCACCAACAATAAAAAACAGTAAACCGGCTAAATTTGAAGTGAAGTTTAATACTTTGGTATGTGCTGTTGCTTTAGTTAAATTAAAGCCAGCCAGTGTAATATAGGCTAACGCATAAAATGAACCCGCACCTGGTCCAAAAAATCCATCATAAAAACCAATTGCCAAAGCTGGTATGAGTGCAAATTGGATAAGTGAAAAGCGACTTTTACGATCGTTTTCACCAATGGTTGGAGAAAGCAAGAAATAAAGTCCCACGCCAATGGTTAAAATAGGCAGTAATAGCTTTAAAAAATCAGCTTGGACATGCATAACCGACAATGTTCCAACTGCCGATCCAACAAAAGCAAACATGATTGAACACTTTTGCTGGTTTAAGTCGACCATTCGCTGACGAATAAAATATAAACTAGCAGAAAATGAACCACCACAGCTTTGTAATTTATTAGTCGCCAAGGCACTGGCTGGCGGCAGTCCAACAGCAAGTAAAGCAGGCACAGTTAATAAACCACCACCACCTGCAATTGAATCAATAAAACCAGCTAAAATAGCAATAATAAACAGTAAGATAAGTATTTCACAACTCATAGCGAATTGACATCATTACATTGAGCTCGATAGCGAAGATAATGATCCATTAGCACTATAGCAACCATCGCTTCAGCGATGGGCACGGCTCGTATTCCTACACATGGATCATGTCGACCATGGGTCGATACTGCAACAGTTTCGCCATGGATATTAATCGATTGCCCTGCAATTTCAATGCTTGGTGTTGGCTTTAAGGCGATACTAGCTAATATAGTTTGTCCTGAGCTAATACCCCCTAAAATACCGCCAGCATGGTTAGATAAAAAACCTTGCTTGGTTATTTCATCTCGATTTTCACTGCCTCGTTTATTAACAACCGCATAACCATCACCAATTTCAACGCCTTTCACTGCATTAATACTCATTAACGCATGTGCAAGTTCAGCATCTAATTTGTCAAATACGGGTTCGCCAAGTCCTACAGGAACGTTTTCGGCAACAATACAGACTTTAGCACCAATTGAGTCACCCTCTTTTTTCAGTGTTCTGAGCAACTGATCAAGTGCCTCTAATTGGCTTTCGTCAGCGCAAAAAAATGGATTTTGTTCAACTTGTTGCCAATCTTTTAATTCACATTTTACATCGCCCATCTGAGCCAAATAACCACGAATGGTTATACCAAGCTTTTCTTGCAGATATTTTTTTGCAATCGCGCCAGCGGCAACACGCATGGCAGTTTCACGAGCAGAAGAACGACCGCCACCACGATAATCGCGTATGCCATATTTATTTTGATAAGTATAATCTGCATGGCTTGGTCTAAAGATATCTTTAATTTTGCTATAATCTTGAGAACGTTGATCGGTGTTTTCAATAAGTAATCCAATACTTGTACCTGTTGTCACACCCTCAAATACACCTGATAAGATTTTGACTCGATCGGCTTCTCGGCGTTGAGTAGTATAACGAGAAGATCCTGGCCTACGACGGTCAAGGTCATGTTGCATATCTGATTCAGTTAATGCAAGTCCTGGTGGAACGCCATCGACAATACACCCTAATGCTACGCCGTGTGATTCACCAAATGTGGATACTTTGAATAATTTTCCGATTGAGTTTCCAGCCATAATAAATTTATTCCAATTATTAAAGGTAGCTTATTTAAAACAGTAATGATATTGAATCAACTCTTCACGAGTGATCGCAAACACGCCCAGACCACCATTCTTAAATTCAATCCAATTAAATGGGACATCTGGATATTGTTGCTTTAGGCTAATCCAGCTATTGCCAACTTCACAGACTAATATGCCCGCAGGTGCTAAATAATCTATCGCATCTCGTAAAATTGTTTTTACCAAATCTAAACCATCAAAACCCGCCTCTAATGCTAATTTAGGTTCATATAAAAACTCATCTGGCAAATCACTCATATCTTCACTATCAACATAAGGTGGATTTGTGACAATGAGATCATATTGTTTTACAGGCACATCATTAAATAGATCAGACAAAATAGGGGTAACTCGAAAATCCATTTCGTGCATTTCAATATTTGTTTGTGCAATATCTAATGCTTCTAATGAAATATCGGTGATATCAACTTGAGCATCAGCAAACTCATAAGCACAAGCAATACCAATACAACCACTGCCTGTGCACAAATCTAAAATATTTTTAGGCTCAGCGAATATTAGCTGTTCAAAATGGCTATTGATGAGTTCACCAATAGGAGAACGAGGAATTAATACGCGTTCATCAACGTAAAAAGAGTGGCCACAAAACCAAGCTTGATTAGTTAAATAAGGGGTTGGTACACGATCTTTAATTCGTTTTTGAATAACATCAAAAAGTTGATTTTTTTCATCATTAGTCAGATTTGCAGAATAAAATTCTGTAGGAATAAACAACGATAGCCCTAATGTTGCTAAAATGAGTTGTTTAGATTCATCAATAGGATTATCCGTACCATGTCCTAAAAAGACATCTGATAGATTAAGTTGCGATGCTGTCCAGCGTATAAAGTCCTGAACTGTGCGTAAGTTTTCCATAATGACTCCAAATGCTTTAGGAGAGGAAGGCGTTATTTGTCATTCTAGGCGACTGCCTGCAATGGGGTTTTGCTAGAGTAATCTTGACAGTATGCTTCTAACAACAATGTTGAACCTAATGTTCCACCCTTTAATGACTAACTATTTATGGCGGTGAGGAAGGGATTCGAACCCTTGATACGTTGCCGTATACACACTTTCCAGGCGTGCTCCTTCAACCACTCGGACACCTCACCTAATTATTAGAACCTGCTTTTTCAAGCAGGCTGCATACTATAATGATCACAAGATAATTAATCAAGCTTTTTTAATTCATACAAACAATAATACCAAATGTGGCTAAAACAGCGAGTATACCAACCGTTGTGATCAAAGCATATTTTATATCTGAACACATTTTATTATCTCCAATTATTTTTTATTATTAATTAGTCTTCTCGATTGGCAAATCAAACGAAATAATGTTGTTAATAGAACCATTACTTTCAATTTTTGGATATTTAGCCGCAAAATCAAGAAGTATCTCGATTGATTCATCTAAGTAAGCATCGGGTTGTTTATAATCCTTAGGTAAATCATCTAATTTAGTAATTGATGGTAAACCAGCTTTCTTTAGACGTTCATTCATTCTTGTTAAATCACGATCATCATTAGTTTTTTGTTCTGCTTCTCGTTTTTTCTTATTAAGCGAAACAATATATTGACGATCTTTTTTATCATTAAACCGCTTAATATCTTCATCAATATAGATAAATTCAGGATTTTTTGAAATCCTAGTCAAATGTTTCGCTTCTAAATCAGGTAACAACGGCTTAATATTGGCAAGAGTCAAATAATTAGCTGATGGTATTTTATCCCAAGGTAACGCATTGTCTAAGAACCGTTCACCTGTCTCATCAACATATTTCACTCTATTCATTTCAATATCTGGCTCAACACCTTTCAATTGTGTACTACCGCCATTAATACGATAAAACTTCTGTATAGTGTATTGAGCACCGCCCAGTTCAGGCCAATTTGGATGTAACCTTGCATCAACTGGATAAGAAATGTTACGTGATGTTTGTACAGTTCCTTTACCATAAGTCGTTTCACCAACGATTAATGCACGTCCATAATCCTGCATAGCGGCAGAAAATATTTCTGATGCTGATGCACTATAGCGATTAATCATCACAACAAGTGGACCAGTATATTCGATACCTTTATTTTTATCATCATAAGTAATGACTTTTTGCAAATTATCTCGAACTTGAACAACAGGCCCGCTATCAATAAACAAACCAGTTAAAGTGATAACTTCTACTAATGAACCACCACCATTATCACGTAAATCAATAACCAAACCTTGTAAATTTTCTTTATTTGCTTTCGATAAAAGAGATTCTACTTTTTCGGTTAATCCCATGTAGAAACTCGGTATTTCAATAACCCCTACTTTACCGCGCTGATTATCAATGATCTTCAATTTCGCTTCACGATCTTCAAAATGAATTTTATCACGAGTAAGCTCGATGACTTTGGCTTTACTATTGTTACCTGCTGGTAAAATTTCTAACTTAACTACAGTCCCTTTTGGTCCACGAATTTTATCGACAATATCATCTAAACGCCAACCAATAACATCTTCAACGGCAGAATTGCTTTGACCTACGCCAATAATCTTATCCCCAACAGTAAGTAGCTTACTTTTTTCAGCGGGCCCGCCAGTGACAAAAGACATAATCACAGTATAGTCGTCTTGCTGACTTAATGTTGCACCAATGCCTTCGAATGATAAACTCATTTCAGAGTCAAAATCGCGTTTTTTACGTGGCGCTAAGTAACTAGTATGGGGATCGATCTCTCTTGCAAATGCATTCATAAACACTTGGAAAGCATCTTCATTATTTGATTGCATTATCGTTTTCAAAACACGTTTGTAACGTTTAGTTAATATTTCTCGGATCTGTTTTTCATTTTTTCCTGATAAGGATAAACTGAGCTCGTCATATTTAACGCGTTTGTCCCAATAGGTATTGAGTTCAGCTTCAGAAGTCGGCCATGCAATTTCTTCACGATTGAAATCAACTTCATCATTGGCAGAAAAATCCATAGGACGCCGTAAAACTTCAAGAGCATATTGATAACGGTTATAGCGCTTTAGTAAAAAAAGATTATAGATGTCATAAGCCGTTTTTAGATCGCCATCAATTAATTCCTGACCTAAAAACTCTTGTCTGTTTCGGAATTTATCAACATCACCTTGAATAAATATAGATTTATTTCCATCTAATAGTTTGAAATAGCGATCAAAAATCTGAGCAGAAAAAACGCCATCTAAGGCAAAATTGCGGTAATGTGATTGTGTAAAAAAATTGGTTACACGTTTAGCGACAACCTGATGAATCTCATCTTGCTTCAAAACGGGGATTTGTTCTTTAGCTTGTGGTTTTGCTTGAACGTTTTGGCTAACAATTCCGAAAACAAGACTAAGTGCAATAATACCTTTCAGTAATTTATTCATTCAAATTCTCTACTTATTGATAATGTGTTCAGGTTTAACCGTTAACTCCATACCTACACCAACCTTTACTTTAATTTGTTCTTTCTCAATATTAATAATTTGTACTTTTATAGGTTTATTGCCTACAATAACTTTAACAAAATCACCAATTTTTGGAGTTTTAGATTTTTTAAAAGGTGCACGTGTCGTTTTACGTTTTTCTTTTGCGCGTTCTTTAAAGCGCGCTTTAGCCTTTTCTTTGCTCTCTTTTAATTGTTGTTGAGCATGATCCATCTGTTCTTGGTTAATGACTTCATGAGGGTTGCCATCTAAGTCAACACGGTTAGCCCCTTCTTTTATACTATACAAGTAGCGCCAACTCATGGTGTATGCGCGCAATGCAGCACGAAGTTTAGTTTTACTAATTACGTCACTGTTATCCAGACGAGACAGGATATCTTGAAAAATACCAATTTTTAATGGTTTTGCTTCACCTTCAAGGGTAAAACAATTCGGGAATTGTTGAGCTAAATAAGCAATAATCTCTTTACTATTTGTTAATTGAAACTGACTTTCCATTATTATATTCCATAGCAACTAAATTTTACGGACGTTAAAGTATATCGCAGCTTATACAATAACACTAATCATCTTTTTTCTGTTTATTAATAAAAGTAATAAAATCTTTAATACCGTTTCGCATCAACCATGAGGAGACAATAGATTGTTCATCAGCGGATAACTGTTCAAATGCAGTTATCCAAAGTTGTAAAGGTTCGATCGGCGAAATGATATAGTTAGCACTTTCTTCTTCACTATATAATGCTTTTTTAACATTAAGTGGTAAGCTACCAATATGATATTCCAAAGCTTTACCTCGAACACCCGCTCTTTTTCGAGCAGTCCAATTTTCAGCTCTGGCTTTACGATTAACACCTTGTATCGTTGACGGCATCCCTGCAATACTTGATAGCTCTTTTGATGAAAACCACTCTTTCATTTTTACTATCCCATTTTAACACATTTAAGAAAAAGTTATAGAAATTAAAGAAACTTTGATACAATAAATAAGAAACGCTTTATTATTAACAATTTCAGTTCAATTGCAAACTTACTTGTTTTAGTAACTTTAGAGCATAACATAGATATATAAGGTTATAAACTAGGAGGAAATAAAAAATGAAAATAAAGTCTAATGATTGGCATCCAGCAGACATTATCGCCGCCCTAAAAAAGAAAGGTACAACGCTTGCAAATCTATCGCGTCAATCGGGTTTAAGCTCATCAACACTCAGAAATGCATTAGTTAGACCATGGACGAAAGGAGAGATCATTATTGCCAAAGCATTAAATTTAGAACCCCATAAAATATGGCCTAGCCGTTATATCGATTCGAAAACAAAGCAACCAATAAAGCGTGTAATACGAAAGAGCAAAGAATAAATTTTACAATAAGCTGTAGGCAAGAAATGAATTTAAACAAAAAAAATAGAAAATATGGAAACATATAGAAACAAAAATCGTTGTTTCCATGTTTCTAGCTTAATAACAATTTTACTATAATTGAATATCAGTTAATTTTTCCCAGAAATTATAAATATTTCTTCATATTGAACGTTGCCCAACATGTGCTATTATTAGCGATTATTAATAAAAGCATTACCACCTCAGGCAACAATATAATGAAAAATGTAACAAAATACCTTATCGCATTATTTTCAATAATAATATTATCAAGCTGTTCACAAAAGAATTTTGTAGAACAGGGAACTCCGCTAAATAAAGAAAAAGTAAAAAATATAGTGGAAGGTTCAACGACAGAATCCCAAATCATTAGTCTATTTGGTAAACCAATAAGCCAAAAGGAACTTAATTCAAATGAAACACAATGGACTTATCAATACACGAAAAAGAGTTCAACCAGCCATATGTTAATTGGTGAAACTCAATACGATATTATTGAAGGAAAACTCGATATTATTATCTCTAAAGGTGTGGTAATTTGGTTTAATTATGACGAACACCAAAAACAGAAAAAGTGGTAATTAAAATTATCCAGTTTTATAGCACATCGTCAAGGTGTGCTAATCGCTTAATGTTTGCTCTTTATTGAACATACTTACCTTAAAAAACGTTTAAACTTCATTCAACTATTTTCTACATGATATACAATTCTGGACAAAATTGCGCATTAGGTTATACTCATCCAAGAAATTAACCAGACAATCGCTGCTTTGTTGCTGTCCTTGTATTAAAGGAGACAAACAGAGGGGAGGAAAGTCCGGGCTCCATAGGGCAGAGTGCCAGGTAACGCCTGGGGAGTTTTGGCGAGAGCGAAAATTCACGACTAGTGCAACAGAAAGTAAACCGCCGATGGCTTATTTTATAAGATCAGGTAAGGGTGAAAGGGTGTGGTAAGAGCACACCGCGCAACTGGTAACAGTTGTGGCACGGTAAACTCCACTCGGAGCAAGGTCAAATAGGGATTCATTGGCGCGGCCCGCGTTGAATCCGGGTAGACTGCTTGAGCTAATGCGTGAGCATTAGCCTAGAGGAATGATTGTCCACGACAGAACCCGGCTTATCGGTTAATTTCGCTTTCTATTTTTTATTGTGGTTTGATGCCGCTTTAGATTGTCTTTTATTATTTATCGAGCGTTTGACAGCAAGAAAAACTGAAAATAGCAATCCTAATACCAATAAAAAAACAGGTATTAACATTAGCAAAGACATAATTTGCTTTTCATACTCTTTGAAAATTGGCGATAATCCAAATAAATAACCTAACGTCACAATCAAGAAAATCCATAATGTTGCACTGATCAAATTATAGATATGGAATTTTCGACTATGTAATCCTGATAATCCTGCCATCATTGGTAATAATGTACGTACGAAAGCAATAAATCGTCCAATAAATAGCGCCTGTAATCCATACTTATGGAATAATACTTCAGATTTATGATGATATTTTTCAGGTATATGCGCCATCCAACCTTGTACAAGCTTAGTATTGCCAAGCCACAAACCTTGTGCATAACCTAACCAAGTTCCTAAAGCTGCGCCAGCAATTAAAATAAGATTAATTAGACCAAAATGAAATACATTTTGACTAATTAATACACCCGTTAAGAATAATAGGCTGTCTCCAGGCAAAAAAGCTGCTGGTAAAACGCCATTTTCTAAAAGGATAATAACAAACAACATACCATATAGTGCCCATAGCACATTAGGATTTGAAAGCGTTGCAATATCCAAATTAACAAACGCATGATAAAGTGTCATTATTGTTTCCATCTATTCTAAAATCCCATTGATGTATATTTATTAGTGGTTAATGGTACCACCAACGGTTAAATTATTCACTTTCAAAGTGGGTTGCCCAACCCCAACAGGAACACTCTGGCCAGCTTTACCACAAATGCCTACACCTGAATCGAGTTCAAGGTCGTTACCCACCATTGATACTTGTTGCATAGTTTCAATACCAGAACCAATTAGCGTTGCGCCTTTTACTGGCTTTGTTATTTTGCCTTTTTCAATCAAATAAGCTTCTGAAGCAGAAAAAACAAATTTACCGGAAGTGATATCAACTTGCCCACCAGCAAAATTCGGTGCATAAAGCCCGTAATCAACACTGCTTATGATATCGTCAAAAGAAGAACTGCCCGCCAACATATAGGTGTTTGTCATTCTTGGCATAGGTAAGCAAGCATATCCTTCACGACGCCCGTTTCCCGTTGAATATGTATTCATCAATTTTGCGTTGAGTTTATCAAATAGATATCCTTTTAGGATACCATTTTCAATAAGTACTGTTTTTTGACTTGGTGTTCCCTCATCATCAATTGAAATTGAACCACGCCGATTTTCAATCGTGCCATCATCGACAATAGTACAAACTTCTGAGGTGACTTGCTCGCCCATTTTTCCGGAAAATACTGAGCTATTTTTACGGTTAAAATCGCCTTCTAAACCATGGCCTACAGCTTCATGTAACAAAACACCTGGCCAACCTGCACCTAAAACAACCGGCATTGAGCCAGCGGGTGCAGCTTTAGCTGAAAGGGAAACGAGTGCTTGGCGTACAGCCTCTCGCGTGTAACTATCCGCATAACTTTCTGATGTTTTAGGATTGATCGTTAAGAAATATTCATACCCAAATCGTCCTCCTCCGCCACTACTGCCACGCTCGCGTTTACCTTCTTTTTCAACCAAAACTGAAACTGACAAACGAACCAAAGGACGAATATCGGCACATAGTGTACCATCTGTTGCTGCGATTAAAATGTCTTCGTAACTACCCGTTAAGCTAGCTGATACTTCAATAACGCTTGGATCAATTGAGCGCGCTAACTTATCAACTTGCTGCAACAACGCTATTTTCTGCTCTTGAAAAAACGAATTGATCGGATTTATTGATGGATAGATTGATACTGCTTGAGTAGATTTAAATGGCGTGACAGCGATAGGGGTTTGTAGTTTAGTGATAGAATTTGCAGCTAATACACTTTGTTCTAAACGTGCCAATGAAAGCTGATCAGTATAGGCAAAGCCCGTTTTTTCACCCACTACAGCCCTAACACCAACGCCTTGATCACGATGAAACGAGGCATTTTTTATAATACCGTCTTCAAGTACCCAACTTTCATAATAACCAGATAAGAAATATAAATCACCAAAATCAATTCGCCTTGAACTTAGCATATCAAGCAAATGCAGAAGATCTTGTTGGCTTAGATTGTTTGAATTGAGCAATCGTTCACTCACTTGAGTTAGTATCATAAATTCCTTAAATTTTAATTGTGGATGCTAGCTTTTTTGATGTTCGATTAAAAAACTCGAACATAATGATTGTTTAGCTTTCATCATTTTTATACTCAAACGCATAGTTTCCTGAATTTTTTTTACAAAATAGTGCTTATTACATTAACACCACGTCGTATTGTTCTTGAATATAAAGTGGTTCAACTTTTACTTCAACACGTTTGCCTACAAATACCTCAACTTCGGCTAAAGCATGAGACTCATCATGAGTTAAAGCATTAGCCACAGCGGCTGAGGCATAAACTAAAAAGTATTCAGAGTGATGCGCTTTATAAATACGAACTATTTCACGTAAAATTTCGTTGCAAACTGTTTCTACCGATTTGACCATACCACGGCCTTTACATGCTGGACATTCCTGACACAAAATATGCCCGATACTTTCGCGTGTTCGTTTGCGAGTCATTTCGACCAAACCTAAAGTCGAAAATAAATTAACAGTCGTTCTGGCTCTATCTTTAGATAAAGAATCTTGCAACGATTGTAACACCCGCTCTCGATGCAGCTCCTCTTGCATGTCAATAAAGTCGATAATAATAATACCACCTAAATTACGTAATCGTAACTGGCGTGCAATAGCAATGGTTGCTTCAATATTAGTATTAAAAATCGTTTCTTCTAAATTTCGATGACCAACAAATGCACCAGTATTAATATCAATTGTTGTCATGGCTTCGGTTTGATCAATAATTAAATATCCGCCTGATTTCAATTTAACTTTACGATCTAATGCTCTTTGTATCTCGTTTTCGGTATCATAAAGATCGAATATCGGTATATTACCACGATAATGTGATAATTTACTGGTCACTTCGGGCATAAATTCTTGCGTAAACTCAATCAGTAAATCATACGTTAATTTCGAGTCGACCAAAATTCGCTCAATCGGATCACCAACAAAATCACGTAATACACGCTGTGATAATGCCAATTCACCATAAACTAGATTTTTACTTACTGGACGAGCCATACGCTGTTGAATTTTAGTCCAAAGTCGTTTTAAAAAATTGGCATCTTGCTCTAACTCATGCGCGCTCGCACCCTCGGCTGCCGTTCTAACAATAAAGCCACCTTCGCATGTCACATATTGCTGAACAATATTTTTTAACCTTTCCCGTTCTTGTTCACTTTCTATGCGTTGCGACGTTGCCACATGTGCAGAATTTGGTCCAGGCATTAATACTAAATAACGCGACGGCAAAGTAATATCGGTTGTCAGTCTAGCGCCTTTGGTTCCTAGTGGATCTTTAACCACTTGCACCATTAAGTCCTGTCCTTGACGAACAAGTTCAGAGATATCTTTTACTTGAAATTGTTCTTGTTCAGAATCAGATACACACTCAGTATGAGGCATAATATCTGATGCATGTAAAAAAGCCGCTTTCTCAAGCCCAATGTCTACAAAGGCAGCTTGCATACCTGGCAAAATACGAATCACTTTACCTTTATAGATATTTCCAACAATACCACGCCTAGATTCGCGATCAACATGGATTTCTTGCAATACACCATCTTCTATATAGGCAACTCGTGTTTCAGATGGCGTCACATTCATTAATAGTTCAACAGACATAAGATTTCCTTTTAATTGATAGCAAAGCTTCGCCTTATTAGCCGCAATAATAGATAGATGACAATCCATAATAAGCCATCAATACAGCTTGATAGTAAAATTAATGGTGATATTGTTATTGTATGATAAATACTAACTTGGAATAAAAATACCAGTAAATTGTAACATACCGAAACACCAAAGATGATAAACGATTGTTGCCATAACGCTAAATTGCGTATTACTTGGAATTTAAAAATAATTAAATAAGCAATAAATGAATAAATAAAAGCATGGATCCCCAAAATCGAACCAGTACACAGATCCATCATAGCGCCAAATACAAAAGCGGTGCCAATCCCAACCCGATGAGGAAGAGCAATCAGCCAATAAGCAAAAATGAGGATCAGCAAATGGGGTTTAAACATATTATATAATGGCGACCACGGAATAATTTGTAAACATAAGCCAATGAATAGCGTTATCCAAATAATTAATATTCGATTACGACCCCTCATGTTTTACTCCTTGATTTCCCCACAATAACAATAAATAACGCAGCCGTTTCAAATCAGCGGTTGGTGTAGCTGAAATAATAGGGGTTGAATCGGTAATATCAAGTTTTACTGAACTGACTACGGCTACCGGATATCCCTCAGGGAAACGACCATCAAGTCCTGAGGTCACTAAAACATCACCGACTTTTATATCAACATTATTAGGCAAAAATTCTAACGTTAAATCATTACTACACCCATTACCTACAGCAACCATACCAATATCATTTCTCAATACTTGTACTGGAATGGCATGTTGATAATCACACACTAAAATTGCGCGACTTGTTGATTGCGCGGTTTCATAAATTTGTCCGACTATTCCTTTCTCATCGACAACAGGTTGCCCAACATAAACGCCATCTTGTTTGCCTTTATTGACAACAAATTGATAAACATACGGATCAGTATCTGCTAGCAATACTTGCGCAGCCATTTTATGCTCATCATGCCTTAATGGGGAACCAAGTAATTCACGAAGTCTACTATTTTCATGTTTTAAGTGCTCAAGTAATAATAGATCGTTTTTTTGTTGCAATAACTCTGCATGCAATTTTGCGTTTTCATTTATTAGGCTTTCTCGCGTTTTTGACATCTCGTAAAGCGAATCAAACGAAGATCTTGGCGCATTCGAAACATGATAAAGAGGCGAAATAATGGTATCGAGATAATAACGAACTTCTTTAAATGGGCGATAATTGACATCTAATACAATTAGAGCCAAGGCTAACGCTAGAGAAGTAAATAATTGCACACTGAGAGGCGAACGTTTAGAAAAAAGTAATTTCATTGTCCAGTACTTACCTGTTTTATGCTCAAGATCTAATTATTTCAAGATATGACTCCGCCGACAAAGTCGGCGGAAGAAAATATGAGATGTTTACTGACTAATTGTTTCATCAATATGAAACTAATTTACTTAACAATAAGGCAGCAATTACTCTTCACTAAATAGATCGCCACCATGCATGTCTACCATATCTAGTGCTTTGCCACCACCTCTTGCAACACATGTTAATGGATCTTCAGCCACAACAACATGAATACCGGTTTCAGCTGATAATAATTTATCAATATTACGTAATAAAGCACCACCGCCAGTTAAAACCATACCATGTTCTGAAATATCAGAAGCAAGTTCAGGAGGACACTGTTCTAATGCAACTTTGACCGCACTAACAATTCCACTTAATGGTTCTTGCAGGGCTTCTAAAATTTCGTTAGAGTTTAAAGTAAAGCTACGCGGAACACCTTCAGCAAGGTTACGTCCACGGACTTCTATTTCAAGCACTTCATCGCCAGGATAAGCACTACCAATAAAATGTTTGATTTTTTCGGCTGTTGCTTCACCAATTAAGGCACCATAATTACGACGAACATAGTTAATAATCGCTTCATCAAAGCGGTCACCACCAATACGTGCAGATGCAGAATAAACAACACCATTTAATGAAATAACAGCAACCTCTGTAGTACCACCACCAATATCAACGACCATTGAACCTGTCGGTGCAGATACTGGTAAATCAGCACCAATAGCCGCTGCCATTGGTTCTTCAATTAAATATACTTCACGCGCACCTGCGCCTAATGCTGACTCACGAATAGCACGACGCTCAACTTGTGTAGCGCCAACAGGTACACAAACAAGAACACGGGGGCTTGGTCTTAAAAAACTATGGCTATGAACTTGGCGAATAAAATACTGTAACATTTTTTCAGTGACAGAAAAGTCGGCAATAACGCCATCTTTCATTGGTCTAATAGCAGCAATATTACCAGGCGTTCGGCCTAACATCAGTTTCGCAGCTTGCCCAACAGCAGCAACACTTTTGGGTGTGCCAGTGCGATGATCTTGGCGGATCGCTACAACCGAAGGTTCGTTTAATACAATACCTTGTCCTTTTACATAAATAAGTGTGTTTGCTGTACCTAAATCGATCGATAAATCATTTGAAAACAAGCCGCGAACTTTTTTGAACATAATAAAAACTCTTCCTAGAATAAATCTTGTTTAAGTATATTTTAGTATTTAAAAACAAACCATGGAATCAAAAATATATATTTTCAGCTTTATTCAAGCTAAATAAGATATTATTTGACCTTTCCAAACCATAGCCAAACCCAATAGTAACTCACTTTCGTTATTGTATCGCAATTATAAAATAATACCTAGAAAATAGTATAACAAGTGTTTGTAAAGGAGATATATAATGACAAATTCAGTTTTACAGTGTATTCTTCCGCGTTAATGTTGAGTTACAACCTTATTATCGGCGAAAACAACACAGTTAGCCATTAATAAGGATGCATTAAAATCATTGTTACTTATATCAAATAAACACGGTGTAATTCATGGATATACGCAAAATTAAAAAATTAATTGAATTAGTTGAAGAGTCAGGTATTTCTGAACTTGAAATTTCTGAAGGTGAGGAATCAGTTCGAATTAGTCGTTCTGCTCCTACTACAAACTATTCGGCGCCAGTACAAAATATTCAAATTCCTCAACCCGCTCCTGTCGTTGTAGCTCCAACAGCTCAAACTGAAGTTGTAACAGAGACTGTTGTAACTGATGGCACAACAATCAAATCCCCAATGGTTGGAACTTTTTATCGTACACCAAGTCCAGAATCAAAAGCTTTTGTTGAAGTTGGTCAAACAGTAAATGTTGGCGATGTACTTTGCATCGTTGAAGCGATGAAAATGATGAACCAAATCGAGTCAGAAAAAGCTGGTACAATAAAAGCCATCTTGGTTGAAAATGGTCAACCAGTTGAATTTGATCAGCCACTATTCATTATTGAATAATCTGAATTTATTAATGACTATACGATTAAGAGATTGAATATGCTTGATAAAATTCTTATTGCGAATCGTGGAGAAATAGCTCTACGTATATTACGAGCATGTAAAGAACTTGGAATTAAAACTGTTGCAGTTCATTCTACGGCAGATAAAGATTTAAAACATGTATTACTAGCAGATGAAACCGTCTGTATTGGCTCTGCAGCTTCCGTAAAAAGTTACCTTAATGTGCCAGCACTAATTTCAGCTGCTGAAGTAACCGGTGCTGCTGCTATTCACCCAGGATATGGATTCTTATCTGAAAATGCAGACTTTGCTGAGCAAGTTGAGCGTTCAGGCTTTATTTTTGTTGGTCCAAAACCCGATACCATCCGTTTAATGGGCGATAAAGTATCGGCGATTCATGCCATGAAAAAAGCCGGTGTGCCTTGTGTGCCAGGTTCAGATGGACCACTAGGTAGTGATATTGAAGCCAATAAACAAATCGCTAAACAAATTGGCTATCCTGTGATTATTAAAGCTTCTGGTGGCGGTGGTGGTCGCGGTATGCGTATTGTTCGGGAAGAAAAGGATCTTGAACAATCCATCAAAATGACCAAATTGGAAGCCAAAACAGCTTTCAATAATGATATGGTTTACATGGAAAAATTCCTTGAGAACCCACGTCATATCGAAATTCAAGTACTTTCTGATGGTCAAGGTCATGCTGTTTATTTAGGTGAACGAGATTGCTCAATGCAAAGACGTCATCAAAAAGTGGTAGAAGAAGCACCAGCACTTGGCATCACACCTAAAATGCGTAAATTCATTGGTGAGCGTTGCGTTAATGCTTGTATTGAGATCGGCTATCGTGGTGCAGGTACTTTCGAATTCTTATTTGAAAATGGCGAGTTTTATTTCATTGAAATGAATACCCGTATTCAAGTAGAGCATCCGGTTACTGAAATGGTAACTGGTGTTGATTTAATAAGAGAGCAAATTTTGATCGCAGCTGGCAAGCCACTGTCAATTAAACAAAGTGATATTGTCATTAAAGGTCACGCGATTGAATGCCGAATTAACGCTGAAGATCCCAAAACCTTTATGCCATCACCAGGAAAAATTGCCCGTTTTCATGCACCAGGTGGCTTTGGTATTCGTTGGGAATCACATATCTATGCTGGTTATACTGTCCCGCCTTACTATGACTCAATGATTGGTAAATTAATCGCTTATGGTGAAACACGCGAAGTTGCCATTGCGCGGATGAAAAACGCCTTAGCAGAGCTAGTGATTGATGGAATCAAAACCAATATTGATCTTCATATTGAAATCATGAATGATGAAGGCTTCCAAAAAGGTGGTACCAATATTCATTATTTAGAAAAGAAATTAGGCATTTATGAGTAACAAAATAATCCCTATCTATTAGGGATTATTGCTATATTTAAGTATCAATAAGGTATGGGTAGATATAAATGAAAAATTGGAAAAAAAGCGCTGAAGAAATTTTAACCATGGGACCTGTTGTTCCGGTTATTGTGATTGAACGTATTGAAGATGCGGTACCGCTAGCCAAAGCGCTCATTGCTGGTGGAGTAAAAGTACTGGAAGTGACGTTACGAACAGCTTGCGCAATTGACGCAATAAAGAAAATCATCAAAGAAGTTCCTGAAGCTGTGGTTGGTGCAGGAACAGTGACAACTGTTGAACAACTAAAACAAGTCACCGAAGCTGGCGTTGAATTTGTCATCACTCCTGGTATTACTGACGCTATTTTAAAAGCTGCGGTTGAAGGCCCTATTCCTGTTATTCCTGGTATTGCAACTATTTCTGAACTATTAACAGCACAAGAATATGGTCTAACGGCACTAAAATTCTTCCCAGCTGAAATCAATGGTGGCGTTGCAGCATTAAAAGCTTTTGCTGGCCCTTGTGGATATATGAAGTTCTGTCCTACGGGGGGAGTAAACCCGAAAAACTATCGCGATTACCTTGCTCTTGATAATGTACTTTGTGTCGGTGGCACTTGGTTTATTCCAACCGATGCAATTGCAAAAGGGGATTTTGCTAAAATTACGGAAATGGCAAAACAAGCCGTTGCTGGTGCACAATAACTGCTATTATTCCGCCGATATAATATCGGCGGTTAACTATTCGTTGTCGATGCTTCTTAACTTCTTAACCCTCGCCCACTTTCAATAAGTCGCCATGCAATTACATAAAGTACGGTAACAAACAAAATCAGCATTGAAAACGTTATCCATAACGGCACGTCTGTCACGCCCAAAAATCCATAACGAAAACCGTTAATCATATAAACGATTGGATTAATTTTTGAAATCCACTGCCAAAAGTCTGGTAACATAGTAATGGAATAGAAAACACCTCCAAGGTAAGTTAATGGTGTTAATACAAATGTTGGAATAATGCTTATATCATCAAATGTTTTGGCAAATACCGCATTTAATAAACCAGCTAATGAAAATAGAATTGAGGTCAATAGTAATGTACAAACAACAAATAACCAAGAATGCACTTCATAACGAACAAAAAATAGTGATACGATCGTCACTAAAATACCAGTTAAAATACCACGCATCACGCCACCACCAACATATCCCAAAATAAGAATATGCGTGGGTACAGGCGCTACCAATAATTCTTCAATATTATGTTGAAATTTAGCGCTAAAAAAGGATGAACAAACATTGGTATAAGAATTGGTAATAACGGACATCATAATTAGTCCCGGCACAATAAATGCCATATAGCTAAATCCCCCCATGTCACCAACACGAGAGCCAATTAAATTACCAAAGATGATAAAATAAAGAGACATTGTAATTACGGGCGGAATTAGCGTTTGAACCCAAATTCTTAAAAATCGTGTCACTTCTTTACGCCAAATACTTTTTAAGGCAATCCAATATAAATTATTCATCAAATATCACCTTTTTGTTTAGTATCATTGTGCAATAGATCAACAAATAACTCTTCTAACCGATTTGCTTTATTTCGTACGCTGATCACTTTAATACTTTGTTGATTTAGTTGTTCAAATAATTGGTTTAATCCATGTTGCTTATCTACTTTGACTTCTAACATTCCGGCTTCAACATCAGAATAATTGTAGCCTTGCAATTTAATTGGCTCAGATGTAGGGACATAATCAATAACAATTGTTTCAGATTGGCTTTTAGCCAATAGATCACGCATTGAGGAGTTCGCAATCAATTGACCTCTCTGAATAATACCGATATTTCGACATAGCATTTCGGCTTCTTCTAAATAATGGGTGGTTAAAATAATTGTGATACCTTGCCGATTGATTTCACGTAAAAAATCCCACATAGAACGGCGTAATTCAATATCAACACCTGCGGTTGGTTCATCAAGGATTAATAATTTAGGCTCATGCACAAGCGCTCTGGCTATCATTAATCGCCTTTTCATGCCACCGGATAACATGCTAGCTCGACTGTGGCGTTTGTCCCATAAATCTAAAATTCGCAAATACTTTTCAGCACGCTCTAATGCAAGTTTTCTGGGCAATCCATAATAACCACCTTGATTAGTAACTATTTGTAGTACTTCTTCAAATTGATTAAAATTAAATTCTTGTGGCACAAGCCCTAATTGTCTTTTAGCATTGACAACATCTTTATCTAAATCATAACCAAAAATTTTAACTTGTCCCGCTGTTTTGGTGACTAATGAGCTAATAATGCCTATGGTTGTTGACTTCCCAGCACCATTAGGCCCCAATAAGGCATAAAAATCGCCAGCTTGTACAGTTAAATCGATACCTTTTAATGCTTCTATACCATTTTTATAAATTTTTTTGAGTGATATTAGCTCAAGTGCAGGAATTGATGGCATAAATATATCCTAAGTGAATCAATTGCTATTTGAATAATATGATATCATGTTAAATCAATTGACAATAAAATCAATCAATGTAAAGGTCTTTTTAATTTTATTTATATCAATGCGAATAAATTATCATTGTAAGATCATAGCGCATATTATTATTGGTTGGGCACAAACAGTGTAGTTTTAATTTTCAAGCTGTGTGCCTTTATCGTTGAAGGAATAAGTAGCATGTTTAAAATTGGGTTAGTTTCAGTATCAGATAGAGCTTCAAGTGGCGTTTACCAAGATGAAGGCATTCCATCATTAGTTTCATGGTTACAAACCGCATTGAAAACGCCTTTTGTAACCGAAAATCGTATTATTCCCGATGAGCAAGCTATCATTGAACAAACATTATGTGAGCTTGTTGATAATCTACATTGCCATTTAATTTTAACCACCGGAGGCACTGGTCCTGCAATTAGAGATGTAACACCTGATGCAACACTGGCGATTTCCGATCGGGTGATGCCGGGATATGGAGAGCAAATGCGTCAAATCAGCTTACATTTTGTACCAACAGCAATTTTATCAAGACAAGTTGGTGTTATTCGCAAAAAATGTTTGATCATAAACCTACCAGGCAGACCAAAATCAATAAGAGAAACCCTTGAGGGAGTTAAAGATAACCAAGGCAATGTCATTGTTAGTGGCATTTTTGCTAGCATCCCCTATTGTATACAACTATTAGAAGGACCTTACATTGAAACCCATGAACAAGTTATAAAGTCTTTTCGCCCTAAAGATGCAATAAAACCAACTCTTTAATTTTATGCCAATTTAACTCATAATTATCTATAACGAAATTATTATTCATGCTATCTAAAATTGCTGGCGTTATTTTAATTTGAATAGCAAGCAAATTTTATTATAAGTATTATGACTGCATATATTGGCACACTATCAGTAACAAATTAAAAACCAAGGAACATTATGAAACAAGCCGATCTCACTAAAACATTTAAAGAGATACTTCGTCAAGAGAAGTTTAGTTCACAAGTAGAAATCGTACAAGCGCTACAAGAACAAGGTTTTGATAACATCAATCAATCCAAAGTTTCGCGTATGCTAACCAAATTTGGCGCAGTGAGAACCCGCAATGCAAAATCCGAAATGGTCTATTGTTTACCTGCAGAAATAAGTGTGCCTACAACGAGTAGTCCATTAAAAAATTTAGTGATTGATATTGATTTCAATAGTTCAATGGTGGTGATAAGAACCAGCCCTGGTGCCGCTCAACTCATTGCTCGATTACTTGACTCAATTGGTAAATCAGAAGGCATTTTAGGTTCAATTGCGGGCGATGACACTATATTTAGTACACCTACTAAAGAATATACAGTAAAAAAATTATATCAAACCATTATTGAATTGTTTGAACGTGAGTTATAGGTTTTTCCATTTCCCCTATTGCTAGCAAATAATTTTAATATTTAACCTATTGACACAATTAATAAAATCGTTAATCCTATATAACGCTGATTTCGTAACTGAAGTTGCAAAAACGAAGAGGCGCATTACTCAGGTAAATCATTTTAGGGACTGGAACCACGAATAAATGATCGAGGGGATGTAATGCCGAGGTTTGATTGCCAATCCAGAAGCGATCAAATCGACTGCAAGGGCTGAATCCCTTGGGTTGTCACCTTAACAGGTGGAGCGCTTCATGGTCTGTATTTTTTAATTGTAAATAGGACACACCCGCTCTAACTCTGTTAAAAATAAAAATTTTTAATATGAGGAATTTATGGAAACATCATTTGTAATTGCTAAATTTGGTGGTACTAGTGTTGCCGATTATCCTTCAATGGTAAATAGTGCCAATATTGTAATAGCTAATCCTAACGTAAAAGTTGTAGTACTATCGGCATCTGCTGGCGTAACAAATTTACTAGTCGCATTAGCAGAAGGACGTGATGCCGATGTTCGAACTCAACATATTGCCAAAATCCAATCAATCCAATACAACATCTTAGAACAATTACCTGAAAATCCCGAACTACGAACTGAAATTGACAAAATCATTGCTAATATAGCCTCTTTGTCTGAAGCCGCAAGTTTAGCTACATCACCAGCATTAACTGATGAGCTAGTTAGTCACGGTGAAATTATGTCTTCAAAACTGTTTGTTGAAATATTGAAAGAAAAACAAAAAAATGCCATATGGTTTGACGTCCGTAAAGTTATGCGCACCGATGATAAATTTGGTAAAGCCACACCTAAAATTGAAGATATTAAACAGCTTTGCTGTGCACATTTAAAATCACTAAACGATCGTAGCGTCATTGTAACACAAGGGTTTATCGGTAGTGAAAGTTCTGGTAAAACGACCACCTTAGGCCGTGGAGGAAGCGATTATACCGCAGCGTTATTAGGTGAAGCATTGAATGCCACTCAAATTGACATTTGGACTGATGTTGCAGGGATTTATACTAACGATCCGCGCATTACACCTGCGGCTAAACGCATTGATGAGATATCTTTTGCTGAAGCAACCGAAATGGCAACGTTTGGCGCGAAGGTACTACACCCAGCAACACTAGTCCCAGCTGTGCGTAGTAATATCCCGGTTTTTGTTGGTTCAAGTAAAGCGCCTCAAGAAGGAGGAACCATTGTTTACAACACTAATAGCATTACATCTAAATTACCCGTATTTAGAGCGTTAGCCCTGCGTCGCAAGCAAACATTATTAACACTTACTAGTTTAAATATGCTGCATGCACAAGGTTTTTTAGCTAATGTGTTTACGATATTAGCCAAACATAATATTTCGGTTGATTTAGTCACAACCTCTGAAGTCAGTATCGCATTAACTATTGATACCACAGGCACTAACACTAACGGCAACAGTTTATTAACAAAAGCATTATTTGATGAACTGTCAACAATGTGTCATGTCACAGTTGAAGAAGACTTAGCACTAATTGCTATTATTGGCAATAACCTAACATCAACACAAGGTATAGCAAAAGAGGTGTTTGGTGTATTAGATGATTTTATTATTAGACTTTGCTGTTATGGGGCAAGTACTCACAATCTTTGCCTATTAGCAAAAAGCAATGACGCAGAATCCATTATTAAAATTCTACATAACACAATTTTTGAACAATAATGTTATAAGGGAGATTTAATCTCCCTTATACTTAGCGCTAATTATCAGCTTATCTTTTTTAATATATGTTAAGAGAACGAAAACAGGGCAAAACATTATTAACTTTTATTATCCATAATTATAAAATGTAAAAATATTTATGAACTCACAATATTTTATTGGTATAGTGAGTTTTTAAATTAAATCCCTATTTTCTTTAGTAGTATTAGCTATTAATATATTTTGCATATTATTTATGACTCTTAATTAATCGATTAAAACTATTTCATTGAACATTATCTTCTGTTAGATTTTTTAATTAATTTAAGTAAACTAAAGTTAATTTCAATCACAAGAGGAAATTATCATGGGTATTATAAGTTGGATAATTCTAGGATTAATTGCCGGCTGGATTGCCAAGTTTTTTATGCCACTAGGAAGTGTAGGTGTATTTAAAACTATTTTATTAGGCATTGCAGGTGCTTTAGTGGGTGGCTATATTAGCACCTTCTTTGGTTGGGGTAGTGTGACTGGATTTAACTTCCCTAGTTTGTTAATTTCAGTACTTGGTTCGATTATACTCATTTATATCTATCGTCACATAAAAAAATAATTTGTTCCTGTTAAATTGGCGGGTTTCCCGCCAATTTAAATACACTTCATGCTTAATATTTCTAGATATATCATCCTTATCTCCATTTGTAGTGATTGCCTTACTTGCGTTGTTTCCCCCCTAACTTGAGCAACGACTGTAATAAATACTTATAAAAACGAAACTAATACGAAAAGACCTGGTGAGGCATTAAATAACATAATACCTATTGAATATAAAACACTAAAACAGGCAGCGTAATTTTCTATATCAGTTTTGTACTCACTATGAGGTATTTCCCCAGTGGTTCACTTCTTAGGTTCTATTTTTTGTAAAAAATATTCAGGATTCTATACCGTTTCGTGATTAATTGAGAATTTGCAGTACCTATCGGTTAAAACATGCGATAACTAACGTATCAATCAAAAATTCACAAACTCAGCCTACCCTCTAACAAATAGGAAAGATAAAAACACGATATGCATTTTAATGAAGATATGGCATAATCAGAAAATAGTTGGCGATGCAAAAGGTAGAAAAGATTTATTCACTAAATAAAGCAATTTTGGGAAAAACGCCTTATGCGTTATTAAAGAATTATTCCACACATAAAGTGTAAAAAAACTGAGCGACTTACAATATATTATTTTTAATTAAATCCATTATATTGAACACCAGCATCTATTAGATTTTTTAATTTAGTAAACTAATTATAATTTCAATAACCAAAGGAATTTATTATGAAAATTATAAGTTTGATAATTGCTCTAGGATTAGTTGCTGGCTTTATTGCCAAGCTTTTTATGCCACTAGGACGTATTGGTATAATTAAAACGACTTTATTAGGCTTGACAGGAGCCTTAATGGGCGAGTGTATTAGCTCCTTATTTGGCTGGGGTAGTATAACAGGTTTTAACTTTCCTAGTTTGTTAATTTCAGTACTTGGGGCGATTATGCTCATTTATTTCTATCGAATTTAAAACAATAATGCGTTTTAAGCTTATATTTTTACTTTCAGATATATCTTCTTTATCCTCATTTATTAAGGCACATACCAAAACGATAAACCAAAAGCTATTATTTTGGTTTATGCATATTCACTCTATTTCTTTACAAAGTTTAGAATAAGTAATTTCGCCATATCCAGATTTTTGTTATATTATTTAACAAAATCCATTAATTTTAACCTGTAGATAATAATGTTAAAAATATTCAATACATTAACCCGCGAGAAAGAAACATTTCAACCTATTACCCCTAATAAAGTTGGGCTTTATGTTTGTGGAGTAACCATTTACGATCTTTGCCATATTGGTCACGGGCGTACTTTTGTTGCATTTGATGTTGTCACACGTTATTTACGTTTTTTAGGTTATGATTTAACTTATGTGCGTAATATTACTGATGTTGATGACAAAATCATCAAGCGTGCACTCGAAAATGGCGAAAGTTGTGATCAACTTACTGATCGAATGCTTCAAGAAATGTATGCAGATTTTGATGCACTTAATATAAAACGCCCGGATATAGAACCACGTGCTACTCATCACATGCCACAAATTATCCAATTAGTTGAAGAATTAATTGCCAAAAATCATGCCTATATTGCCGATAATGGCGATGTGATGTTTTCAGTAGACAGTGATCCAAATTATGGTATTTTATCGCGACAAAATTTAGAACAGCTACAAGCCGGTGCGCGTGTTGATGTAGTTGATGTTAAACGTAATCCAATGGATTTTGTGTTATGGAAAATGTCAAAACCGAATGAACCAAGTTGGGATTCGCCATGGGGTAAAGGTCGCCCAGGTTGGCACATTGAATGTTCGGCGATGAATAGTTATCAATTAGGTAATCACTTTGATATCCACGGTGGTGGTTCTGATTTAATGTTTCCACATCATGAAAATGAAATTGCCCAATCAACCTGTGCGCATGATGGTCAATATGTCAATTATTGGATGCATTCAGGCATGGTTATGATAGACCAAGAAAAAATGTCAAAATCACTTAATAATTTTTTCACAATTCGCGATGTACTAAAACATTATGATGCCGAAACAGTGCGTTACTTTTTACTATCAGGTCATTATCGTAGCCAACTCAATTATAGCGAAGAAAATTTAAAGCAAGCGAGAATAGCACTAGAGAGACTCTATACAGCCCTACGAGGCACTGATCCAACTCATCCACACATGACGCCTGACAGTAATTATTATCGCCAATTTTGTGATGCTATGGATGATGACTTTAATACGCCAGAAGCTTATTCAACTCTTTTTGATTTAGCTCGTGAAATTAATAAAGCCAAAGCTGATAATAATATGTCACTTGCTAATGAATTAGCTGCTGAATTACGTTATTTATCCGCTGTACTTGGACTATTAGAGCAAGATCCCATTAAATTTTTACAAGGTGATCAGCAAGATGATGTTGATGTTGCATTAGTTGAGGCATTAATAAAACAACGCAATGAAGCCAGAGTAAGTAAAAATTGGGCACAAGCCGACGAAGCTCGCGACAAATTAAATGCAATGAATATTGTGCTTGAAGATGGCGCGAATGGAACAACATGGCGCAAAAAAAGTTAATATTCTCAAAATCGAAATTTTGATGAATAAATAAAATAACGCACTAAGCAGTGTCAATTAAAAATAACACCCACAATTCTGTGGGTGTTTCTATTTGTGATCATCGTAACGTTTTATCAATCGAAGTTAAAATACCACGCAAAATATTCAGTTCCTGTTGTTCAATGCGTGCGCGAGTAAACAATCGTCGCAAACGTCCCATAATTTGCCCCGGATGGTTGGCATTAATAAAGCCAGTGTGTAATAAAGTTTGTTCTAAATGCTGGTAAAAACGCTCTATATCGGCATCAATAGGAAATTCAGTTTCGGACAGATTTGCATTTGTTTGCTCTGATATGTTATTTTCAAGATTTAACATTGACATACGAATTTCATAACACAAAACTTGTACCGACATGGCAAGGTTTAAAGAACTATAATCAGGATTAGCAGGAATGCCAACATGATAATGGCACTTTTGCAATTCTTCATTGGTTAAACCGACTCGCTCGCGACCAAAGACCAAAGCAACCTGAGCGCTGGCATTAGTTGCTTCTTGAATAATCTTATCACCACATGTTTTTGGGGTTAAGTGTGGCCATTGCAAACTACGAGAGCGGGCGCTAGTGCCAATCACTAAAGTACAGTCGGCAATCGCTTGTTCAAGTGACGAAAAAATTTGCGCGTTTTTAATAATATCACTCGCACCTGCCGCTAACGAAATCGATTGAGAATCGGGCTTGATGACTGGATTAACTAAACAAAGATTCGTTAATCCCATGGTTTTCATTGCTCTTGCAGCAGAGCCCATATTACCTGTATGAGATGTTTCAACCAAAACAATCTTTACATTATCTAAATAACTCACATTATCCTCATTCATTGAAAATATCTTATAACGCATAATAAACTAAATACTTATTGACACAGTATATAGTAAAATCAGTTTCAGCCCCACTGTTATGCAATAGCTAATTAATAGAATCTATTTTTAAATTAAATTCACAAAAATGTGATCAATAATAAATATCTTATTGACGAGAATAAAATAATTTGCCAATGTAGTAATAACAACATTTAAAAATGTTAGATTTATTGATAAAAAACGGAGGTCAACTATGGCTTTAAGTATTACCAGTAAACAAATGGATATTACCCCTGCAATTCGTAGCTACCTAGAAGATAAGTTTTCGAAGTTAGATAAATGGAGAGCACAGCTAATCAATCCTCATTTTATTTTATCCAAAGAACCAAATGGATTTATTGTTGATGCAACAATTGCTACTAAAGGAACGCCATTAGTTGCGTCTGCCAAACATATTGATATGTATGCCGCAATTAATGATCTTATTGATAAACTAGAAAAACAACTCAATAAACTGCAACATAAAGGCGAAGCTCGTCGGGCATTTAATAGCATAAAAGAAGCCATACCAGAAGGGGAATAATTCCCCTTTTATACAGTAAATCACAATAACAGTGATATTAAATATAAGTATGTTCGGATAAAACGATAACAATACTCATTCTCAATTTAGAAAATATAGTATTATGGGCTCACACAGACATCGCCGACTTTATCATATTGGTCTTTTTCGATTACTCTAGTGGTATATGCCGAGCAATTAACGTTACCAAACATTGAGTTAGCAAATAGTATTTCAGAATCAGATCGGCAGATGTTATTCGACTGGGTAACCCAATATCCATGATTCAAGAAAGCGTTGTTAGGGGTATCAGTAATATAGCCCCACTCATTAAGTATCCCGCCAATCCAGCGATTACTATCACGATAACTTAAACGCCTTTGGTAACTGTTAACATTTCTGCCCGGTATACCTCCGGTCCAACCATCCCCATTTGCATTAGTTAAATCATTTGCATCAGGAACTCGATAGCCATTACCTAAATTACGACAAAATTTTTGGATATCGTCATAAGTGCGACTCCGTTGAATCGGAATTATATACCAACGCTCTATTTTGAAACTGTATAACAATTCTAAATGGGTACTATCTGCATAAATATTAAATAATGAAGGGGTAAATGCCTTATTATTTGAGCTTATATCAGGTCCATTTAGTTCTATCTTTAATGCTGCTTCACCTAAAGGTGTGTCTCGCCAACCTGTTGTACTCTTGCTTAATGATAATGTCACACCCATACCATTTGTTGCACTCACCTTTGTACCATTTGCAGCTATAACCTGTTCTGGGGTTATATTTTTTAAGAGTAAAAAGAAATACAATTTGTTTGCTCCCGTAGTCGGGAAGTTCTTTGTTGTGTCACTCACATCGGCGACTTTAAACCCTTTTTGATCATTCCATAAATCTGGCGATTCATCTCCAGCAGAAAACAATAAATTGGGCTGAGCAAAAGCAACGGAAGGACATGGCTTATCCATATTAGGAACAACAATATGATATGTATAACGATCACCTATAAAGGTATTGCTCTTTGGCTGACCATACTTCGTTGATATACTAACGTTTGTTGCCGTTAGTGTCAGTTTATAAGGTGCGCTACACGCGCTTAATGTTGCTTTTTGGTGATTTTTGACTTGTGTTGTAATATCTTGACCTTTTTTGTCTTGCCATTGGATCATCAAGCTCCCCGTTGCACTTATTTCAACATCACCATCGTCATCTTTCCCGTAATTATACGGTGAATTGACCAATTTATTTAACTCAATGCTAGGATAACTTGCCACTGGCACCATTGTTTGTATATCAGCAAACGTTGTGTTACTTGGTAACTCAATAGGATTGCTTGCGCTTGAAGTATCTATAGTCGCATTAGGATAAAGCGCACTATTAACCCCAGGTGGAATATAATGCCCATTAGGTAACGTTATTCCTAATAGTCCTTCAGCACTATTTATTTTAGTTTCCCCACCATCCAAACTTAAGTACGGAGCGCTTCCATTTACCACATTTGCTGTCGCTGCCGATAATGCATTCGCATTATTAACGAATAACATAGGATAAATAACAATCAATAGAATTAAACGTAAATTGCAACATTTTGACAATGAAAAAGTACATTCAACTAACTTAGTTACTACATAGGAGCGATAATTAAAATAAGAAGCTAAACATGTAAAAAGAGAAGCATTTTTTGAAATTAATTTTTGTGGGTGATCAAGAAATGTGTTTGATTCCTTCATTTTATAATTACCTATTCCTTTTGATAATTCTTAACTTATTTTCAATTTTCTAGAATAAAATTCTATAGGTGCCTTTTTTATCATTAATTAATGATATTTTTCCATGCAAATAATAAGAACTGTGCAAATTAGCATATAGAACTTGCATTATAAATAAAAAACAGTTATTTGAAAGTAAAAAACTAGATTTTTGTTAAGATTTGTAAATATATTGTACAAACTCTACACGTTTATACCAAAGACTTGAGATAGATTTTTTGAATATATTATGATGACCTAAAAATCTTGGTAATTTAGACACTTTTTATATCATGATAATAAACAGAAAATAAAAACTTTTGTTATATCGAGTCCACAGTAGGTATATCTTTATTCTATCATAAAAATAGACTTTGATAGTGTCTTTATTTTTTTGCTTGTTATAATACAAACTATCTTTTTTTAAATATCTAATGAAAATGACAGCAAACCCTTTATTACCTTTACGAGATAAGATTAATGAGCTAGATAAAACGTTGTTAGAACTTATTGCTGAACGACGCAAACTCTCAACACAAGTAATTCATACTAAAATTGATGCGAACATTCCGGTACGCGATATGGAGCGTGAGCGTTCACTGATAAAATCCTTAATCAATCAAGGCAAAAACTATCATCTTGATGATGTATTTATTAAACGCTTATATCAATTAATTATCGAAGATTCAGTACTATTACAACAAAAAATATTACAAGAAAAGCTTAATCACGGCACTAGTGCCACTGCCAAAGTTGCCTTTTTAGGTCCCAAAGGATCTTATTCACATTCAGCTGCTCGCCGCTATGCTAGCGCTCACTTAGATGAAATGATTGAATTAGGCTGTTCAACCTTTAAAGATATTTTTGAACAAGTCGAAAATGGTGCGGTAGATTATGGCATTTTACCAATAGAAAATTCTAGCTCAGGCTCGATTAATGAGGTTTATGATTTATTGCAAAAAACCAATTTGCACATTATTGGTGAGCTTTCTTTACCTATCGATCATTGCGTTCTCGCTATACCAAATTCACAACTTGAGCAAATTAATACTATTTATAGTCATCCACAACCATTCCAGCAATGCAGTAACTTCCTAGAAAACTACCCTCATTGGAAGATTGTATATTGCGACAGTACCTCATCAGCAATGGAAACTGTTGTTAAATTAAATCAACCTAATGTTGCAGCAATCGGTAATAAAGATGGCGGTGAATTATATGGACTGCAAGTCCTTGAACATAACTTTGCTAATCAAAAAGAAAACATTACGCGTTTTATTGTGTTGGCACGCCAGCCGTTTGAGGTTTCGGATCAAATTCCAGCTAAAACCACAATTTTAATGAAGACTGGCCAACAAGCAGGTGCTTTAGTTGATGCCCTATTAGTATTACGTAATCATAATATCGTCATGACTAAACTTGAGTCGCGTCCAATTCATGGTACACCATGGGAAGAAATGTTTTATATTGATTTGCAAGGCAACATCCATTCTTATGAAATGCAAACAGCACTCAAAGAACTAGCATCAATGACGCTATATACTAAGGTGCTCGGATGCTATCCAAGTGATTCAATTGTTGCGGTAATGTAATGACTATGGCAATGCAACATTTTTCACAAGCGGTACTTAACTGGTATGAACAGTATGGTAGAAAATCACTACCTTGGCAAATCGAAAAAAGCCCTTATCATGTTTGGTTATCAGAAGTCATGTTGCAACAAACTCAAGTTGCAACTGTTATCCCTTACTTTAACCGTTTTATTGAACAATTCCCCAAGGTAACTGACCTAGCAAAAGCTTCAATAGATGATGTATTGCATCTTTGGACAGGTCTTGGCTATTATGCAAGGGCACGTAACTTACATAAAGCAGCCCAAATGATTGCTGAAAAGTTTAATGGTGAATTCCCAACACAATTTGACGATGTCATTGCACTACCCGGCATAGGGCGTTCAACTGCTGGGGCAATTTTATCACTTTCACAAAATCAGCATTATCCCATTTTAGATGGCAATGTAAAACGTGTTTTAACCCGATATTTTGCAGTTGAAGGCTGGCCTGGTATTAAAACTGTTGAAAATAATCTCTGGCAATTGAGTGAGCAAGTTACACCAAAAAATGATGTTGCAAAATTTAATCAAGCCATGATGGATATTGGAGCAACGGTTTGTACTCGCTCTAAACCTAAATGCACTTTATGTCCTTTACATAATCATTGTCTTGCCTATAAAACTGAAAGTTGGCAACAATACCCAACCAAAAAACCTAAAAATACTATTCCTGAAAAAATAGCTTATTTTTTAATGCTTGAATATAACCAAACTATTTGGCTCGAAAAAAGACCTGCGTCTGGCATTTGGGGAGGCCTATATTGTTTACCTCAGTTTTCAAGTAAACAAGCGTTAACTGACTGGTTAAAAAAATACGGAATTGAAACAACCAAACCAAAGCAACTCATTGCCTTTCGCCACACATTTAGCCATTTTCACTTAGATATTATTCCTATCCATTGTGTTATCACTAAATATAAAAAATGTTGGGATGAATCTTGTGGCTATTGGTATAACCTTAAAGCTGACAATGCCAAAATAGGACTAGCAACGCCTATTTATAACTTATTAAAACAAACGGCTTACTAACGCTTCTTTATCAGTATCTAGGTTATTTTTCGTATATAATTATCGATTATTTTTAACGATATTCTGTTATGCAAAGCAAACCACATCAAAGTTTATCTAGCTACTTAGTCTTTTTAATGGCATTTGCTATTGGTATTACTATTGCCAGCAATTATTATGCGCAGCCGCTATTACATTCGATTACACATGATCTGCATATAAAAGTAGAAAATGCAGGATCAATCATTATGGCTGCGCAATTTAGTTATGCTGTTGGCTTACTTTTTATCGCACCACTTGGCGATAAATTGGAGCGTAAAAGGCTGATTATTATTTTAATGATATTATCCACTTGTGGACTTATGGTAAGCGCATTATCTCAAAATATAGGCATGCTTATAATAGGCACAGCTATGACAGGGCTATTTTCAACGGTGGCTCAAGTTTTAATTCCTTTTGCCGCTACGCTATCAAAACCAGAGCATCGTGGTAAAATTGTGGGCATGTTAATGAGCGGTATGCTACTAGGTATTTTATTAGGTAGAACCTTTGCTGGCATCATTTCAACAATTGCTGATTGGCATGACGTGTATTGGATTGCAACAGGTATGATGACCATTGTGACGCTATTACTCTGGATTTCTCTACCTAGTTACCGTAGTGATATTAACATTAATTATTTTAAGCTGTTATGGTCGATTGCTTTATTATATAAACAAGAACCAACGCTTAGAATTCGTTCACTATTAGCCATTATATCATTTGCACTATTTTCACTATTATGGACACCGCTTGCCTTTTTGTTAACTAATGCACCATACCACTATTCTGATTTTATTATTGGCTTATTTGGACTTGCTGGTGCGGCTGGGGCAATGGGATCACCAATAGTAGGAAAATTGTCAGACAAAGGCAAAGGTTTTATTGCAACCACTATTGGGTTATGCTTATTACTGTTATCTTGGTTGCCACTCTCGTTAGCCCAATATTCAATTTATGCCTTAATTATTGGCGTGATTTTATTAGATTTTGCCGTACAAGTTACCCACGTCTCAAGTATGAATGCCATTTATCAAATTAGACCCGAAGCACGCAGCCGAATGAATACAGGTTATATGGTATGTTATTTTATTGGCGGAATGCTAGGATCTGTGGGTTCGACCTATTTATTTAGTCATTACGGATGGATAGCGATAATCATTGCAAGCACGTCTTTGGCAATATTAGGTATCATTTGCTGGCTTTTTTATACTAAAACGCATTCCTATTAGAAACTTTTTGACAAAAATCACAGTAATAAAATGTCAACCTAGATCAAATATGCATAGCATATTTGATCAATTGTTTTTTTAATAATGAGCTATGATTAATAGCATTCATACCAATGGTTCTTAATGTCTTTTTCAGCACATTATCACCATTAAACATATCTTGAATAGTTCGCATGGCTGTTAACATAACTAACGTATCTTTACGACGGTTAAACTCAAATGACTTCAAATTATTTACAAGTCCAATATCTTTTTGTGTATCAATTAATTGTTTAATGGTCGAAACTAATAAAGCGGAGTCTTGAAACCCTAAATTGACACCTTGTCCTGCTAAAGGATGAATCGTGTGCGCAGCATCACCAATAAGTACTAGGCGATGTTTAACAAATTGTTTTGCAAAACGCGCTTTTAATGGAAATACCATGCGCGGGTTAATTAATTTGCATTTGCCTACCTTATCGCCTGTTAACGCTGATAATTGATTTGAAAATTCAGATTCACAAAGCGAAGTCAAAATTGCTGCATTATCAGGTTTAGTCGACCAAACTAAGCAACTTTTATATTCATCCCAAAGAGGAAGAAAAGCGATAATCCCATTGGGATAAAATACTTGTCTAGCACAAGATTGATGTGGATACTCAGTTTCAACAGTTGTAATAACAGCATGATGAATATAATCGCGCTCAAAAACAGAAATATTTTCGCATCTACGCACCCAAGAATGAGCACCATCTGCACCTACCATTAATTTAGATTGTAAAACAGTTTTATCAGCAAGCGTCAAAAAGGCAAAGTCATCATTAAATGTACAATCAATGGCTTCACAACTAAAAATATTGATATTGGAGCAATTTAAAGCATATTGGTAAAGATAATGAGAAATGACATTATTTTCGATTATATATCCAAGGTTAGGATAATCATAATCTTTGGCATGAGCAGACAAATGAGCTTGACCATATTTTTCCCATACACCTATTTCGCTAAACTCTTGTACACGTTGACTTGCGCACAAATCATCCCATATACCGATTTGCGAAAAATACCGTTGACTTGCGCCATTAATAGCTGAAGCTCTAATACCAACATCTTCATATGACAAGGATGCATGCTGATGAATTTTAGTATCTATAATTGCAATGTTTAGAGCATATTGACTAAGTGCGCACGCCGTTGCTAAACCCACTAACCCACCACCAACAATTGCTACATCAAAATGAGTATTCATACCTATAAGTACAACTATTTATTATCTAACTTATCATCATTTTTCGATTCAACTTCGTCATCATTCATCGCCTTTTTAAAGCCTTTTAATGCTGAACCCAGATCCGAGCCTAAATTACGTAATTTTTTAGTCCCAAATAATAAAATAACTACGGCCAAAAACACTAAAAGGTGTGGAATGCTAAAAGACATAATCAAATCCTCTCAATAAATATAACGCTCTATATTAGGGTGGGCTTTAAAATAGATTTTATAAAGTGCTCATTATACTCTTTTTATGACGTGATTTCATGAATAGTTAAAGAATAAAAAAAGACCTGTATAAAATTATACAGGCCAACATGAAATATAAGGAATATAAGGAAAGAAAACAATGAAAAATCCTTACCCTGCTTATTATCCATTTTTTTTCGCTTTAGTCAACGTTTTTATTTGTTTTCTAGCTTATTTAACAATTTCATAAAAAATAAACAAATTAAATAAAAACATAATGATAACTAAAATTTAACCACTAAAAATCACCTGACAAACATCAATTTTAATAAAAAAAACACTTACAAAACATTAAAATAAGTAAATTTCGCAGAAAAATATAAGAAATCAAGCAGAAAAAACAAAAGATAATCGTTTTTTTTAACAACACGATAAATCTTATATTAAAAAAAGAAAAAAAACATAAAATCGAATATATAAAATTAAAAAAGCACAATTAACATAGAATAAAAACCACTGAATTGATTTTATATATTATTTTCATATACAAAATCACAAAAAAATGCACTATAATTAATGAATTTATGCGAGAAATAATGGATCAAAGATGAATTCAATTAAAAATAATAATGTTAAAACTTTCAAAGATAGATTACACAGCTCAATGCAAGGTTTATCTGTTTCTGCATTCGCGAAAAAATGCGATATGTCAGAAACTGTAATTAGAGATTATCTATCTGGTAAAACGTACCCATCACTTACCCGTTTAGAAGTCATTGCTGAAAAATGTAATGTTTCTTTTAATTGGCTGGCCACTGGGCATAGGCTAGAATTTGTAGATTCTAAAAATGAAGAAGATGTTTACAACGAAAACATTTATCGAATCCCTGTTTATAAAAAACAATTACCAACCAAAGAAGAAGCGCAAAAAGAACGTTTTGTTAGAGAAACACCGCCATTAATGAACTATCCTATTATTGAGGGTTGGGCTAAGCATCGCGGTTTAGATGCTAAAAAATTAATTATATACTGGGCAAAAGGTGATTTAATGTCTCCAGAAATAGAAAACAATAATGGGCTAATTCTAAATACTGAAATAACTGATATTGTTGATGGTGCAATATACCTAATTGAATATGAAGATATTACCTTTTTAAGGAAAGTACGTTTAACACTCGATGGGTGGTTGTTAATTTGTAATAATAGTCAGAATCCAACTATTGAAGTTTCTAAGATAGATTTTCATAAATACCATATTGTTGGGCGTGTGGTGCTTATTATTAAAGACATTTTTTAATACAACTAATCGCTATATATTAACTTTCAAGATATAATCCAAAACCGAGGAAATATAAAACATTTTATTTCCTCACTAACTTCTTTGATATTGATAAATTTAGCAATAACAAGTATATAGCTAAGTAATGCTTATTTAAATTTCATATAAAATTTGCGTGTAAAAATAATTTATAGCTATTTGCACTCACCCCATTTTTCTATATCATTGACAATATAATCAAAGAAAACCTTATTATTAATTAGGTCTAAATATGTATCAATTCTTCGAAAAATTGGTGTCATCTTATCCGAAAGATGAACCTCAACCTATGGCTAAAAACTTTTTTAGTTTCATATGGCAATCAACTAAAGGAACTCGTTTATTTCTACTGTTATTAATTATTTTTAGTGCATTAGGTGGAGCTTTTGAAGCCTTTTTATATGCAGCTCTTGGTAAAGTCATTGATTGGCTTGCAGTTGTTGAACCTAGCAAATTTTGGCAACAAGAAAAAACAACATTAGTCTTATTAGCCTTAATCATCTTAGCAAGTACCATTATCATTGGACTACAAACGATTATTAAACACCAGTGCTTAGCTGGGAATTTTCCAATGCGAATGCGTTGGAACCTACATCGACTAATACTTAATCAAAGTATGCGCTTTTTTCAAGATGAATTTGCGGGAAGGATATCTGCAAAAGTCATGCAAACGGCACTAGCAGTTCGTGATACTTGCTTTTTAGTAGCGGATATTTTCATCTATGTCCTAATTTCGTTTATTACTATGGCAACAATCATTGGGAAATTAGATATTTGGTTATTAATACCATTTATGAGCTGGTGTCTACTTTATGGTATTGCCATGTATTATTTTATTCCCCGATTAAGTAAAGTTGCAAGTATGCAGGCTGATGCTCGTTCTACAATGACAGGACGAGTAACCGATGCCTATACTAACATTATGACAGTAAAACTATTTTCTCATGCAGGCAATGAGGCAAAATATGCCCAAGAATCAATGGATGAATTTTTAGTTACTGTTAATAAACAAATGCGCCTAGTGAGTAGTTTTGAAATTGTTAATCACTTATTGTCTATTTCGTTAGTACTAAGTACCACAGGCGTTGCACTTTGGTTATGGACAGATCAATTAATTGGCGTTGGCGCAATTGCAACAACAACGGCTGTTGCACTTCGTTTAAATGGTTTTTCACATTGGATCATGTGGGAAATAGCAGCTCTATTTGAAAATATTGGGGTTGTTAAAGACGGTATTAATACTTTTTCAGCAACTAAAACGGTTGTTGATCAACCCAATGCAACATCGCTTGATGTTACTCAAGGTAAAATCGAATTTAAACATATTCATTTTACATATGACAAGAAGCAGCATCATTCAGTCATTGAAAATTTAGATTTAACAATTAAATCAGGTGAAAAAATTGGATTAGTTGGTCGTTCAGGGGCAGGTAAATCAACACTTATCAATTTATTGCTTCGCTTTTACGATTTACAAAGTGGCAAGATTGTTATTGACGGTCAAGATATTACCACTGTAAGTCAAGAAAGCCTGCGCGCGCAAATTGGTATGGTGACACAAGATACTTCATTATTGCATCGAACAGTACGAGAAAACTTGCTCTATGGTAACAATCACGCAACCGAAGAACAAATGATTGAAGCAGCTCAAAAGGCACATGCTGATAACTTTATTCAAACGCTTGTTGATGCAAGAGGTCGAACTGGTTATGACGCATTTGTCGGTGAGCGAGGCATAAAATTATCCGGTGGACAAAGGCAGCGTATTGCAATTGCTCGCGTTATTCTTAAAAATGCCCCTATATTATTATTAGATGAAGCAACAAGTGCGTTGGATTCTGAAATAGAGCAAGCCATTCAAGAAAGCCTATACTCTTTAATGGAGGGAAAAACCGTTATAGCCATTGCTCACCGGTTATCAACTATTGCAGCAATGGATAGGTTGGTTGTACTTGATCAAGGTAAAATCATTGAACAAGGAACACACCAAGAATTACTCAAGAAAAATGGATTATATGCACAGCTTTGGAAACATCAAAGTGGTGGATTTTTAGGAAATAATCTTTAATTTAATACATTTTACTGACAATAAATCAGGACACATATTTCATTTTCATATCAAACCTATGTGTCCTTTTAGTCCTTAATTAATGAAATTTTTATAAAACTCTGATTCAAATCGCATAATTGCACTATTTTTTGGCTCATTTTGCCTATCGGCGTGGTAACCCGATATTAACTGTACAAAAGCCACATATCTACCATCAGACTTTTGGATAAATCCAGCTAAATTATAACATCCTTGAATATAACCTGTTTTGGCTCGTATTGTCTCTTTAAAAGGTGCTTGGTTAAAACTCTTACGATTTTGCAATGTACCATCAACCCCGGCAATTGGTAACATTTCAATAATCCTTAATTGCGTATTATGGGCAGCAATGTATTGCAAAATTTCCATTAATTTGTCAGCACTCACCAAGTTTAATCGAGATAAACCAGAACCATCAGCAATAACTAAGTTTTCAAGGTTAATACCTGCTTTTTTGCGTAAAATTTGCTTAACAGCATCACCACCATTACGCCATGTACCTTGAACATTATAATAATGAGCACCTAAAGTTCTAAAAATAGCATCTGCATATAAATTATTCGATTTTTTAAGCATCACGGTTAACAGTTCAGAAAGTGGTGCTGACTGATTAGAAGCTAACAAAGACAACTGTTCACTAGTCCTCTGATTGCGTTCAAAGAGTGATCCGGTATAAGTGATTTTTTGTTGCTTAAGTTCATTTTTAAAAATAGTAGAAAAATATTCAACACCATCAATTACCGCAAATTTTAGCGGCGTTTTATCAGAACTTGAGGCAATACACCCTGATAGATAATAACGATTTTTATCTAAATAGCTTACATCTAATTCACAATACTTATCATTGAGATCTTTACTGTTTTTTGCGATCGTTTTCACATCACCTGTCACAACAACAGGAATATTCGATGACTTAGAAATAGAGGCTTTCGCTCCTACTTTACCTGGGGTCAATGTTGCATAGAAACAATTATCATCAATAATCACTGCAGATGGTGGAGCATTGTAACAAGCTGTTAGATTATTCCATGACCACCCCTGAGCTTTGTCATGACTTGTAAATATTGAAGTATCGAGAATTACATTTCCTGCAATTTTTTCAATACCTTTTTGACGTAGCTCTGCAATCATATTTTTTAATTGTGCGCGAGTAAAAGTAGGATCGCCACTAAACTGAATAATCAGATCACCATTTAACTGACTATTACTAACCGTGCCATTAGTTTGCATGCGCGTTATAAATCGGAAATCACTCCCTAATTCAAGCTCAGCTGCCAAAGCGGTTATTACTTTTTGAGTACTTGCAGGTTGTTTAAACTGATCACTTTTATATTTTGCTAATGTCTTAGGATTACTTCCTACAGACTGAATCAAAATGGATAAATCACTTCCTTTAGGTAAAGAAGATACGTAAGGTTCCACTGATTGTGCATGTAATAACCCTGAAAAAAGAGGAAGAAAAAAGAAAATAATTACCCTAAATTTTATCATGAATGTTGGCTCAAAAAGTTATTAAATTAAAACAGTTAAACGAGACCTGCAAATATAACTTTTTTTGATTTAGCTAGCAATATATACTCAATCACTTTTATAATTATGATCTATTTAATAATTCAGCATAACAAGAAACAAAATTCACTCCATATAGCATTTAATACTAGGTAATATAATTATGATTCAAGACTCATTAGGTTTTCCAATAGAAACTATATTGGTATTTATTGGGCTAGCCCTAGCCGCAATTATTATTGATTTATATGCTCACCATAACGATAAACCAATTAGTTTAAGCAATGCCATTGTTTGGTCTCTATTTTGGATAATGGTTGCCCTGGGGTTTGCGCTATACTTGTACCTTCATCATGGCAGTGCTATAGCCAGCTTATTTATTACAGGTTATGTCCTTGAAAAAGCATTATCGGTCGATAATTTGTTTGTGATTATGGCTATTTTTTCGTGGTTTGCAGTACCTAATAATTATCGTCATCGCTTACTTTATTGGGGAGTTATTGGTGCTATTATATTTCGCGCCATTTTTGTCGTAATTGGTACAGGTTTGTTATATTTGGGGCCGTGGATGGAATTTGTATTTTCAATCTTGGTGGCTTGCACAGGAATAATGATGTTGAAAAATCAAGACAATGACCAAGATATCAAAGATTACTCAAATCACTTTGCGTTTCGCATAGCCAAACGTATTTTTCCATCTTATCCCAAAGTTGTCGGCCATCACTTTTTATTATCTCAAAAACAACTTGATACAGAACTTACTAAACCTGAAAACAAAAATTTAGTCGATAAAATACCTAAAAGCAGGTTTTATGCTACACCGCTATTTTTATGTATTATTGTAATTGAACTCAGTGACGTTATGTTTGCCTTTGATTCTGTTCCTGCAGTGATTGCTGTCAGCCAAGAGCCACTAATCGTCTATAGTGCCATGATCTTTGCTATTTTAGGCCTTAGAACGATGTACTTTATTTTACAAGCCATGAAACAGTATTTAGTTCACCTTAGTAAGGCTGTTATCTGCTTACTCTTTTTTATTGCCGGAAAATTAGCTTTAAATGCAAGCAACCATTTATTGGGATATGGTGTTGATATCGATCCAACCACAAGTCTCTATATCGTTTTAGGTATACTTGCTTTGGGTATTATTGCCAGTATTATCTGGCCAGAAAAAAATAAATCTCAATAACTGCAATAATGATATTGGCAGGGTTCCCTGCCATTTTGAGTTTAGATTCATTGGCGTTTTAAAGAGCGAATAAAATAGCTCACACCTAAAATAGCAAACCAAATAGGTGTGGCTACTAATGCTTGGCGGGTATCAGCCTCAAAAGTAAGTAACACAATCATGAAAGCAAAAAAAGCTAAACAGACACCGCACATCAAAATCCCGCCAGGCATTTTAAATTGAGATTGTTCATGCAAGTTTAATTTTTTACGACGATAAGCAATATAAGAAATAAGAATCATTGACCAAATAAACATAAATAAAATAGCCGAAATTGTGGTTACTATGGTAAAGGCCTCCATAACATCAGGCACTAAATAAATCAAAACCACACCACCAAATAAACAAGCACACGAAAATACTAAACCATTCGCTGGCACTGAACGACTTGATAATTTACCAAAAGGTTCTGGCGCATCTTGTTTTTTAGCAAGTCCAAATAGCATTCTGCTTGTTGAGTAAATACCGCTATTAGCTGAAGATGCTGCTGATGTCAGTACTACAAAATTAATAATACTTGCGGCAGCTGGTAAACCAACTAAAGTAAATAATTCAACAAACGGACTTTTATTTGGAGAAATTAACGTCCACGGTGTGACACTCATAATAATAATTAAAGCAAAAACATAGAAAAAAATAATACGTGCTGGCACAGAGTTAATAGCACGAGGTAAATTTTTGCTCGGATCAACTGTTTCTGCAGCGGTTGTACCAACTAATTCAATTCCCACAAAAGCAAAAATGGCAATTTGAAATCCAGCAAAAAAACCCATAGTACCATGAGGGAAAAAACCACCGTATTGCCATAGATTTGAAAATGTAGCTGTGGTATCAGTTTGTTCGGAATGGAAAGCCGTTACAATAAGCATGAGTCCAATACCAATCAGAGCTAAAATTGCAACAATCTTAATCATTGAAAACCAAAACTCTGTCTCACCAAACATTTTTACAGTTAACAGGTTTAAGGTTAATAGTAAAACAACCGTTAATAACATTGGTATCCAAGATTGTAATTCTGGGAACCAATGTTGAGCATAACCAGCAATTGCGATAACATCGGCAACACCTGTAACCACCCAACAAAACCAATAAGTCCAACCAGTAAAAAAACCCGCCCAAGGGCCTAAAAGGTCGTTGGCAAAATCACTAAAAGACTTGTACTTCAAATTAGAAAGCAGAATTTCCCCCATCGCGCGCATAACAAAAAAAAGGATAAAACCAATAATCATATACACAAAAATAATAGAAGGTCCAGCAAGGCTAATTGTTTTTCCTGAGCCCATAAATAAGCCTGTGCCAATTGCGCCACTGATTGCAATTAATTGAATATGACGGTTAGAAAGGTTTCGCTTTAGATCATGCTTTGAGGATGTAATGCTCATCGCTTTTATTACCTTTAGTTTTCAAAATGTTCTAATATCTCTTTTATTATAGGACTATAAAGTCTCCAACGTTAAATCGCAAGCTGAATCTTTATGAAAAATTTTTATGGTTACTTCATAATTATTGGTAGTTTCTTATAATAGAATTGTGTAGCATAACTAGTTATATTACTTAACATATTATATATGATTTACCAAAATGAAAGAAAACAGCCATTATTATCGTTTTTATTTTTTATGTGTTTTACTTGTCTTATCTCTTCTAATTGGTAGCCAATACAATTCAAATAAACCAATCAATCAAGGTCAACAATATAAAGATGGAAAACTATCTTTACCACTTAACATAAATCACCCTCAATTAAGTATTCCAGTGAATATATCAGACTACATTATTCAAATTGAAAAAATTAAATCATCATCCCCATCTTTATATCGTAAAAATGAACAAGTTTATAAGGCTATAGATGAATGGATAAACCACTCTTTAAGGACTGATGAATTTTACAAAGTTGGACTTAACAGTTATGAAATGGCTGGACAAGATGAATACGGTAATGTGCATTTGACAGGCTACTACACCCCGATAATCAAAGCAAGGCATCAACCAACCGCAGAATTTAAATATCCTATTTACAAAATGCCTGATAACAGTGGCGAACAATTACCAAATCGCGAACAAATTTATGATGGTGCATTAGCTGGAAAGGATCTTGAAATTGCTTATAGTAACTCTTTAATGGATAACTTCATTATGGAAGTACAAGGTAGTGCTTATGTTGATTTTGAAGATGGCTCGCCTTTAGTTTTCTTCTGCTATGGGGGTAAAAATAATCATGGTTATTCAAGTATAGGAAGATTATTAGTAGAACAAGGTGAAATTGCAAAAGAAAACATGTCTATACAATCAATTAAAGCTTGGGCTGAAAATAAACATGAAAAGCAACTTAAAGATTTATTAATTCAAAACCATTCATTCGTTTTTTTCAAACCACAATATCATGCTGAGGTTACAGGCGCAGCAGAAGTACCTTTGATTGCAAATGCATCAGTTGCTTCAGATAAATCTATTATTCCTATAGGGTCTGTAGTATTAGTCGATGTACCACTTCTTGATGAAGATGGACAATATCGAGGTAGACGAGAAACTCGACTGATGGTAGCACTCGATGTTGGCGGTGCGATAAAAGGACAACATTTTGACCTTTATTTGGGCATTGGTGATAAACCAGGTAAATTAGCAGGATATTATAACCACTATGGACGTGCATGGGTGCTAAAGCCTTAAACGACTAACATCGACGCCATTAAAAGAACCTGTTAGAATAAAGCAATACAAGCTGAATTGAGGATAACTCATGAGATTATGCGACAGAGATATCGAAGCGTATTTGCAAAATGGTAAATTAAAAATAACACCACAACCTGCTAAAAGCAGTATTAATGGTGCGACAGTTGATGTTAGATTAGGTAACCAATTTAGAACTTTCCGAGAACATACCACACCTTATATAGATTTAAGTGGACCTAAAGAAGAAGTATCAGCTGTGTTAGAACGAGTAATGAGTGAAGAAATGATATTACCTGAGGGGGATGCCTTTTACCTACACCCTGGTGAATTAGCATTAGCTGTAACATTAGAATCAGTCACTATTCCTGACGATTTGGTTGGTTGGTTAGATGGACGTTCATCGCTTGCCAGACTAGGACTTATGGTTCACGTTACAGCTCATCGTATCGATCCGGGTTGGCAAGGACAAATTGTTTTAGAATTTTATAATTCAGGAAAAATTCCATTAGCACTTAGGCCTGGCATGACAATCGGAGCCCTCAGTTTTGAAACACTTACAGGATCTGCTGCAAGGCCATATAATAGAAGGCAAGATGCAAAATATAAAGACCAACATGGCGCTGTCGCCAGTCGTATTGATAAAGACTAAGCGGTTTATAACTATAACAAAGGAACGTTAATATGATCAAAAAAATATTGGTTATTCTTTTTGCCTTAATTTTACTTATCACAATTAGTATTTTTTCGCTTATTGTTTTTGTCGATCCTAACAACTTTCGTGGGTTTATCTCTGATACAGTGAAAGATAAAACAAGTTATGAGTTATCTATTGATGGCAATTTGCGCTGGCATATATGGCCACAAGTAAGTATTCTAACCGATTCAGTAAAACTATATGATACTGGCGCTCAAAAGCCGATTTTGATAGCAGATAATATGAGACTAGATGTTGAATTATTACCTCTTTTCTCAAAAAAATTATCAGTTAAAAATGTATTTATCAAATCAGCAATCATCAACATTACAGATGAAAGTAAAGGCAATATTGCAAAAAATGATACTAATAGACTATCTATTAATGCGAATACTCATGAGACATCCGATTCAAAAAATCAAAAAAATTCATCTAGTTGGAAATTTAGCTTAAATAAATTTGAAGTTGCTGATAGTACTGTGGTGCTTCAACATAAAAATGATCTCATTAACTTCAGAAATATCAATCTAGTAGTAGAACAAAATAAAGATAAAAACATTTCAATCGATCTAAGTGGTAATATAGATAAAAATCAACAAGATGTATCATACATAGCCCATGCTTATGTCGATTTAAATCAATTCCCTGAACAAGCAATAATTAATTTAAAAAAATTTGATTTCACTTATAAAGGCGTCGCTAATTCTACCAAAGAACTAAAAGGTAATATAAATGGCGTATTTAACTATCAGCAGTCGCCTACCTTGCTGAAAAGCCAAAATTTATCTTTTTCAATTAATGACAATTATTTTACTGGTACTATCAATGCTGAGTTAGCAAATAAACCGTACATAGATGTGCAGATAAATTCAGATAAAATCGATCTCTCCTCATTTTTGAAAATAGATGAAAAATCGAATAAAAAGACAACGACTCAACAAACTTCACCTGTGGTGTCAAATATTACTAAAACCAATAATGAATTAAGCTTTCTAAATACTTTTAATGCTAAAGCTAAGTTAAATATTAAACAGTTCAATGCTAACAAAATAACATTAAATAATATTAACATTGATATGACTAATAATGACGGTATTGCAATATTTAAAAACATCAGTTTAGATTTTGCTAAGGGTCATATAGTTGCAACAGGTGTTGCAAATGGCAAACAAAAAAATACACTCGTAAAGCTTAATACCAAGATAACTGATGTTGATTTAAATACATTTTTTAACCAACTGGATACGGCACATGATCTAGAAGGCTTATTTAACGCTACAGGGGATTTAGAGAGTAACAGCTTATCAGGTTCCAAACTTTTAGCTAACTTGCAAGGAAATGTCGCTATTGTTGTAAATAATGCAAGACTCAATAATCTGAATATTCAAAGTATTATCCAAAATGCAGCAGCACATTATTCAAAAGATGTCATGACACCTGAAAATCAAAAAAAATATACCGAATTTCATACAATTTCGGCCAATGCTGAATTGAAACAGGGAAATTTGGAGTTTTCGACATTAAACGCTAATTCTGAAACACTTGATGTCATTGACGGTTCAGGAAGAGTCGGAATATTAAAACAGGACTTGGATATAAATTTGAACTTAAAAATGCTAGGTGGTTGGAATGCTAAAAATGAAACTATTGCAAAACTACAAAAGTTAACAATACCGCTGCGCATTTATGGTCAATTTACTAAACTTCGTTACCAAATTGATATTGGTAAATTAGTTACCGATGTGTTAAGTGATAAATTACAAGAACGTTTAGAAAAACTTCGCGATAAATTAGAGAATCATAATTCTAAAGATCATTCGAAATCTAAATCAAGAGCTACCGATATCTTAGGAGAATTACTAAGAAAATAAGAATAAAAAAGGTGAGTAAAACTCACCTTTTTATGCCTAACATAAGCTAATTATAAAATAAACTTACTTAAATCCTCATCTGCAACAAGTTTATCTAAATGATCACCAACATATTTAGCATCAATTGTAACAGTCTGTCCATCAAGTTCACTCGCCTCAAATGAGACTTCTTCCATCAAGCGTTCCAATACAGTATGTAGCCTACGAGCACCAATATTTTCATTTTGTTCATTCACTTGCCATGCTGATTCTGCTATTTTACGAATACCATCTGGAGTAAAATCGATATTGACACCTTCCGTTGCCATTAGCGCCTTATATTGAACAGTAAGCGAAGCATTTGGTTCTGTTAAAATACGCTCAAAATCTTCACTAGTTAGTGCTTGTAATTCAACTCGAATAGGTAATCGACCTTGCAATTCAGGGATTAAATCAGATGGATTTGCTGTTTGGAAAGCGCCTGAAGCAATAAACAATATATGATCTGTTTTAACAGAGCCATGTTTAGTCGACACAGTACAACCTTCAACTAATGGTAACAGATCTCGTTGCACTCCCTCACGTGAAACATCTGGACCTGATGAGTTACCACGTTTACAGACTTTATCTATCTCATCAATAAAAACAATTCCGTTTTGTTCAACTGCCTCAATAGCTTCATGTTTAAGCTCATCAGGATTAACTAATTTAGCAGCTTCTTCTTCAATTAGCTGTTTAAATGCATCTTTGATCTTCATTTTACGTGGTTTAGTTTTTTGTCCACCTAAATTTTGAAACATTGACTGCAACTGATTCGTCATCTCTTCCATACCTGGAGGCGCCATAATTTCAACACCAATATTGACACCTGCGACTTCAATTTCAATCTCTTTATCATCAAGTGCACCTTCACGTAGTTTTTTGCGAAAAGCTTGCCTTGCAGCTGAATCAGTATTATTTTCAACTTGTCCCCAACCATCTTTAGCCGGCGGTACAAGTACATCTAAAATACGATCCTCTGCTAATTCTTCCGCTCTATTACGGTTACGTTCAATCGCTTCTTGACGGATCATTTTTACCGCAGAATCAGTTAAATCACGAATAATGGAATCAACTTCTTTACCTACATAACCAACTTCAGTAAATTTAGTCGCTTCGACTTTAATAAACGGAGCATGTGCTAATTTTGCTAAACGTCTTGCAATTTCCGTTTTACCAACACCTGTTGGGCCAATCATAAGTATATTTTTGGGTGTAACCTCATGACGCAATGTTTCATCAAGTTGCATACGACGCCAGCGATTACGCAGTGCTATAGCCACAGAACGTTTTGCTTTATCTTGTCCTATGATGTGTTGGTTTAGTTCGCTTACAATTTCGCGAGGAGTCATTTCAGACATAATAATATTCTCTTTAATTCGGTTGATTAGTAATTGAGTTCTTCAATAGTTTGGAAGTTATTGGTATATACACAAATATCGCCCGCTATTGACAATGATTTTTGTACGATATCGTGTGCAGAAAGTGAGGTATTATCTAGTAAAGCTCGAGCCGCTGCTTGCGCATAAGGACCGCCAGACCCAATAGCAATTAAATCATCTTCTGGTTGGATAACATCACCAGTACCTGTAATAATCAATGATGCACTTTCATCAGCAACAGCAAGTAATGCTTCTAGTTTGCGTAACATTCTATCGGTTCGCCAATCTTTAGCGAGTTCAACAGCAGCCTTAGTTAAATGTCCTTGGTGCATCTCTAATTTCCGCTCAAACAGCTCAAATAGTGTAAAAGCATCAGCAGTACCACCAGCAAAACCTGCAATCACTTTGTTATTATATAAACGACGAACTTTACGGGCATTACCCTTCATAATAATACGTTCGCCTAACGTGACTTGACCATCACCACCAATAACGACTTGCCCCTCACGACGGACACTGACAATTGTTGTCATGTTCTGCTCCTTCTTTTACTTAAAAACTTGATTCGAAATGAATAGAGGATATATTGGGATGATTAATGTAATTTCAATATTCACATTTGAAGATATAGATAATTTATTGTAAAAAAGTTTCAGAAAACATCGTGTTTGCGTATAAAAATTATTTCGGTTGAAAGTCAATTGTCATCGTTTTGACTTGATTATAAAAACCACTTGCAGGTTTGGGAATTACAGCTTGTTTAGTCGCAGCAAGCGCTTCTCGACATAATGCGTCATCACCACCTTTTGCACTAACATCAAGTAATAAGCCATCAGGTGCTATTTGAATATCTAACACACAATTTCGACCACTATATAATTTGTTAGGATTAATAAACTTATTACTGATGGCATTTTGAACTAAAGATTTATATTTATTAAGTTCTCCATCTGAAACACCTTTACGAGCAGCGGCACCACCTGATGGAGTTGGTGCGCCTGATGTCAATCCACCTAGCAGATTATCAAGTTCTTTATCTTTTTTAGCTTGTGCGGCTTTTTTTGCTTTTTCGGCAGCAGCTTTGTCAGCGGCTTGCTTTTTTGCTTGTTCTTCTTTTTGCTTATTTAATTCTTCTTGTTTACGTTCATTTTCAATTCGTTGCTTTTCAATAAGTTCTTGTTCAGCTTTTTGTTTCGCCAATTCTTGTTGTTTACGCAAAGTTTCTTCTCGTTGTTTATCCAACAATTCTCGCTCTGCTTTTAATTTAGCTTCTTGCTCTGCTTTTTGTTTTGCTAATTCAGCCTGCTGTTGCTCTAAACGCTGTTTTTCAGCCTGTCTTTTTTGCTCTTCTAACTGTTCTTTTGCTTTGCGAGCTTCTTCTTCTTTCTGCCTTGCTACCTGCGCAGCTTGTGCAGCCTCTGCTTCTTGCTTTTGTTGCTGTTCAACTTTTAAGCGCTCCTTTTCTAGCTCTTTAAGTCGCTGTTGTTGGGCAAGCTGCTGCTCTTGTAGCTTCCGAGCCTGCTCATCTATTTGTTGCTGCCTTTGTTGTTCTGCTTGTTTTTGGCTCACCTGTGTCTTTAATTGTCTTTGATATTGTTCGGTCATGACGGAAGGATCAACCATAATAGCATCAATAGCATTTCCATTAACGCTACCATAGTTAGCATCGTTATCATACATAGCTCGGTAACCCAAAATAATAATTAAAATCACGTGTAATATAATGGATACGATAATAGCTATACTTAATTTTGAATTTGACTTATAAGACATTGCAGACTTCTTGCTATATTATTTTATTTAAATTGGTTGAGTCATTAAACCCACAGACTTAACACCTGCAGATTGTAATAAATTCAACGCTTTTATAATTTCTTCATAGGGAACATCTTTAGCACCACCAACTAAAAAAACAGCTTTTTCGTTAAGTGACATCTGTTGCTTAACTTCTGCAACAATTTGTTCTTGTGGTAAATTAGATTGACGGTTCTGATCAATAATCAGTGAATATATACCAATACCAGACACTTCAATAATGATTGGTTTATTTTCTGAAGGGGAGACCGTTTTAGATTCTGACGCTTGTGGCAGATCAACCTCGACACTTTGGCTAATAATTGGCGCTGTTGCCATAAAAATAAGCACTAAAACTAATAACACATCAAGCAAAGGTACTATATTGATTTCAGATTTAGTTGTATAACGTGAACGTCTACTCATAATTATTTCCTGACAGCAACTGCTTGACGTTGTAAAATTGCTGAAAATTCATCAATAAAGTTAAGGTAGCTTTGTTCAATTCGGTTCACACTTAATGACAAGCGGTTATAGGCAAGAACCGCAGGAATAGCGGCAAATAAACCAATTGCAGTGGCAATTAATGCCTCAGCAATCCCAGGTGCAACCATTTGTAATGTTGCTTGTTTAGCAGAGCCTAAAGAAATAAATGCATTCATAATACCCCAGACAGTACCAAACAAACCAATATATGGACTAATAGAACCCACTGTACCTAAAAAAGGGATATGCAATTCTAAAATATCAAGCTCACGATTCATTGCTAAACGCATAGAACGTGATGATCCATCTAAGGCTGATTCTGCCATATTTGGGTTAATTTGATAAAGTCGTGAAAACTCTTTAAAACCTGAATAGAAAATATGTTCTGTACCACTAATATCTTCTTTATTAAATTTTGCTTTATCAAATAAAACATTTAAATCATCTGCAACCCAAAAACTATTATCAAATTGCTCAATCTGTTTTTTAGCTTTACCTAAAATCTTAGTTCGTTGAAATATAATAGCCCACGACATAACAGAAAAAGTAAGTAACAACAACATAACGCATTTTACTAATAAACCTGCTTGCAAAAACAGATCAATAATATTCATATAAACTCCAAAACTAATAACTTAGGAAGCCCACATGGCTTCATCTTAGTGATATTCACACAAGCAATAAGAACATCCGCTGTGCTGATAACTTGGTTATTTTGATTAAAAATAGTCTGCTTAAAAATAATAGACGCCTTGCGAACTTGCTCAGCACTAGTCTTAATAGTCAGCATATCATCTAAACGAGCCGGGAAATGGTAGCTAATATCCATCTTTTTTACCACAAAAGCAATACCCTCTTGTAATAACTTTTGCTGGCTAATATCAAGTTGCCTTAGCATTTCGGTCCTAGCTCGTTCAAAAAAAGCAAGATACCTAGCATGGTAAACGACGCCACCCGCATCTGTATCTTCATAGTAAACTCTTGCATTCCATATAAATTGTTTCATGTCCAAATCGCACTAATTAAATTTGAGACTATTATATCTGAATACAAAATTCGCTGCACTATGATATGAAAAAAACCAAATGAAAACAATTATCATTTATCATTTATTTTTAACAGCCATACATAAAAATAAAAAGGTGGCTATTTGCCACCTTTTTTATTACTTTTTAAATCATATTATTTGTTATTAGACTCTTTTTCGCTACTGTCTCGCTCAACCCATAAGCCAATTATAGCTGATAGCATACACGCAGCAATAAGTCCTATAAACCATAAAACGTAATACATAATAGTTCCTTAATAAAGAGAATGTTTATTATTTTCGATATGATTTTTATCCAGTCTTCCAAACATTTTAATATATGACCAAATGGTATAAAAAAGAACAATAGGCAAAAATATAAGAACAACAACAAACATAATATTAAGTGTTAATTGACTTGATGATGCATCCCATATTGTCAAACTTGCATTTGGCATAATGCTTGAAGGCATAATGAATGGGAAAGTTGCAATACCATAGGTGAATAGAACACACGCAATGGTTAATGCTGATGAAATAAATACTAATGCATTTTTATTTAAACTAGAAAAAAGAATGGTTAATAGTGGTAACATTACCCCTGAAGCAGGCACTATCCATAAAATAGGATAATTCATATAGTTAGCTAACCACGATGCATCAGTAGATACTGTTTTATTCAATGGATTAGATGCGGCATTATAATCAATGACACTAGTAACTTCATAACCATGAATACCAAATGCCACCCAAACACCTGCTAACACAAATGCAATTAGCATAACCAAACTAGCGATTTGTGTAGCTTTTCTAGCTCTTAAATAGAGCTCGCCCGATGTTTTCATTTGTAACCATGCTCCACCATGAGCAACAAATAACATTAAACTCACAACACCTGTCAATAGTGCAAAAGGATTAAGCAAACCGAAGAAATTACCATCATAAAACACTCGATAAGAGTTATCAAACCTAAACGGAACACCCTCTAATAAGTTGCCAAAAGCGACACCAAAAACGAGTGCAGGTACAAAGCTACCTGCAAAAATGCCACCATCCCATAAATTACGCCATTTTGAGTTCTCTAGTTTACTACGATAATCAAAACCGATTGGTCTAAAAAACAGCGCGCAAAGCACTAAAATCATCGCAATATAAAAACCAGAAAATGACGCAGCATAGGCCATAGGCCAAGCGGCAAATATTCCCGCCCCAGCAGTAATTAACCAAACTTGGTTGCCATCCCAATGAGGAGCAATTGCATTAATCATAATACGACGTTCCGTATCTGTTTTACCGATAAAAGGTAATAAAATACCCACGCCCATATCAAAACCATCTGTGACAACAAAACCGATTAAAACAACACTAATCAGCACCCACCAGATGACGCGTACAATTTCGTAATCAATCATTGTGTATACTCCCTATGCCCTATTTTGTTATCGGTTGTGTTTTTTCATAATGATAGTTGCCCGTCCCTAACGAACTTGGTCCTAAGCGAGCAAACTTAAACATTAAGAATAATTCAGCAACTAAGAACAATGTATAAAGCCCACAAATAAGTACCATAGTGAATAACACTTCACCCGCTGTTAATGATGAATTGGCCACTCCAGTCGGTAAAATATCTTGAATCGCCCAAGGTTGACGTCCATATTCTGCAACAAACCAACCAGATTCACAAGCTAACCATGGGAACGGTAAAAATAGGACTAATAAACGATGTAACCAACGTTTTTCACCAATTTTATTTTTATAAGTTACCCATAATGCAAACCCCGTACCAAGAATCATTAGCAGACCTAAACCAACCATGACTCTAAACGCCCAAAATAGTGGCCATACTGTAGGAATTGAGTCCTCTGTCGCAGCTTTAATATGTTCTTCAGTCGCTTGAGGAATAGTTAGATTATCACGATCAGTAAAGCGTTTGACCAGATAACCATAGCCTAAATCAGCTTTATTATCCTCGAATGCTTTAAGGACGTCAGGATCTTGATTACCTTGTTGGATTTTTTCTAAATTTGTATAAGCTAAAATACCTTTACGAATCCTCGTTTCGTTATTCGCTAATATATCTTTTAAACCTGTTACTTGCGTGTCCAATGAACGCGTGGCCATTATGCCCATTGCATAAGGAATTTCTATTGCAAATAAATTTTCTTTATTCTTTTGTGATGGAAAGGCAATAGCATTGAATGATGCAGGTGCAGGTTGAGTTTCCCATTCAGCTTCAATGGCAGCAAGTTTAGCAGGTTGGACAGTTGTCAGTTCGTGCCCCGCTTCATCGCCCATAATAGCTACTGCAATTGACATGATAAGACCAAAGGGAGCAGCTACAGCAAAAGAACGTTTTGCAAATCCGACATCCCGTTTTTTTAGTAAATAATAAGAGCTGATGCTTAATACAAAGATCGCACCGGTCAAATAACCAGCAGCAACGGTATGAACAAATTTATATTGAGCAACGGTGTTAGTAATCAACTCAAAAAAGTTCGCCATTTCCATGCGTGAATTAATTGGGTTAAATTCAGATCCCACTGGGAATTGCATCCAACCATTAGCAACTAAGATCCAAAGTGCTGAAAGATTAGAACCAAATGCAACACACCAAGTTACCATTAAATGTTTACCACGGCTTAATCTATCCCAACCAAAAAAGAACAAACCTACCATGGTTGATTCTAAGAAAAATGCCATTAAACCTTCAATGGCTAATGGCGCACCAAAAATATCACCCACATAATGTGAATAATAAGACCAGTTAGTACCAAATTGAAATTCCATGGTCAAGCCAGTTGCGACCCCAACGGCGAAGTTGATAGCAAACAGCTTACCCCAGAATTTTGTCATATCTTTCCAAACTTGCTTGCCACTAACAACGTATACCGTTTCCATAATTGCTAGCATAAACGCTAAACCCAGCGTTAATGGTACAAAAATAAAATGATACATTGCAGTGAGTGCAAACTGGAGACGTGAAATTTCTACTATATCTAACATAAACGCTCCCTAAATCTTAAATGCTCACAAATTTTTTACGTTATTGATGAACATTATACACAGATAATTACAAAATAATAATTGATATACATCAAAAAAACTATATCGCAATTTGTTTTTTTACAGCATCGCCGATTTCGGCAAGACTTGTTACAACTGTAATACCTGCCGATTGCAATGCTTTAGATTTTTCCGCCGCGGTGCCTTTATTACCCGAAATAATGGCTCCTGCATGCCCCATGCGTTTGCCTGATGGGGCAGAAATACCCGCAATATAAGCAATCACAGGTTTAGTTACGTGCTTTTTAACATATTCAGCAGCTTCTTCTTCGGCACTCCCACCAATCTCGCCGATCATCACAATAACTTCAGTTTTAGGATCTTGTTCAAGTAACGCTAAAATAGAAATAAAATCGCTACCTGGAATAGGATCACCGCCGATGCCCACACACACAGATTGCCCTAAACCGATATCGGTTGTTTGTTTAACCGCTTCATAAGTTAAGGTACCGGAACGAGAAACAATTCCTACCTTTCCTGCACGATGGATATGACCTGGCATAATACCTATTTTACATTCATCAGGGACAATAATTCCCGGACAGTTCGGTCCAATCATTACAACATCATTTAACTGTAATTTTTCTTTAACAACAAGCATATCTAGAGTTGGGATACCTTCAGTAATACAAACAATGAGTTTAATACCTGCATCAATTGCTTCTAAAATCGAATCTTTACCAAAGGCTGCTGGCACATAAATGACACTTGCTGTTGCACCTGTTGCTTCAACCGCTTCTTTAACTGTATTAAAAACGGGTAAACCTAAATGAATTGTACCACCTTTGCCTGGCGTTACGCCACCGACTAACTTGGTACCATAATCAAGTGCTTGCTGTGAATGGAAAGATCCTTGACTCCCAGTGAATCCTTGGCAGATAACTTTGGTTTCTTTATTAACTAAAATTGACATAATAACTATTCTCCACGCACCCTATCATTAAGCAACAGCGACAATTTTTTGGGCCGCATCGGTTAAACTTTCTGCAGTAATAACATTTAATTTACTTTTCGCTAAAATTTCTCGAGCAAGCGGAGCATTATTACCTTCAAGACGGACAACAACGGGAACAGTCAGGCCTATTTCTTTAATTGCACTAATAACGCCATCGGCAATTAAATCACAACGAACAATGCCACCAAAAATATTAACCAAAATCGCTTTCACATTTGTATCAGATAATATTAACTTAAATGCTTCAGCAACGCGTTCTCTCGTTGTACCTCCACCGACATCCAAAAAGTTGGCTGGTTCACCACCATATAGTTTAATAATATCCATAGTTGCCATCGCAAGACCTGCGCCATTAACCATACAGCCAATATTGCCATTTAATGATACATAGCTAATACCTTGTTTTGCAGCAATTGACTCACGCTCATCCTCTTGAGTTGTATCTCTTAAAATAGTTAAATTAGGATGCCTAAAAAGCGCGTTATCGTCTAAAACAACTTTTGCATCTAAACAAATGAGTTCTTCTGAATCAGTAATCACTAACGGATTGATTTCAGCTAGTGAAACATCATTTTCTAAAAAGAGTTTTGCTAAATTAACAAATAATTTTGTAAACTGATTAACTAATTTTCCTGTTAACCCCAATTTAAACGCAAGTTCACGACCTTGATAAGCACAAGGACCGGTTAAAGGATCAAGTGAGGTTTTATAAATTAAGTGTGGTGATTTTTCGGCAACGCTTTCTATATCAACCCCCCCCTCTGTCGATGCCATAATCACAATACGCTTCGAACTGCGATCGACCACCGCCCCTAAATACAGTTCTTTGTGAATATTAGACGCCTTTTCAATTAAAATCTTATTAACTGGCTGACCTTTATCGGTGGTTTGATAAGTAACAAGGTATTGCCCCAACCAATTTTCAGCAAATTGCTTTATTTCATCATAATTTTGAGTACATATAACGCCACCGGCTTTACCTCTCCCGCCTGCATGAACTTGACATTTAGCAACCCAAGAACCTGAAGGTAATTGAGCTAATATATCTTGTATTTCACCAATTGAGTTACAAACGTACCCTTCTGGCACGGGTAAATTATATTGCTTAAAAAGATATTTAGATTGATATTCATGCAAATTCATAAAGAAATTCCATAGCCAATGTTAATATGAAAACAGGTAGTAATTCTAATGCAAGATGAATAAATTGTATAGCAAATAATAACTTATGTTCTGTGCAATTTAGAACGATTGCTGATAATAAATGACAATGATATACTCCTAAAATATTTAATAAGGTAAATAGTAAAGGTACAAATATGAAACAAGTTGGTATTTTTTTTGGTAGTGACACAGGTAATACAGAAAATGTAGCAAAGCAAATCCAACTCATTTTGGGTAGTGACAAAGCTGAACTTTTCGACATTGCAAAAGCCTCTAAAGAGAACATTGAACAATACAATTACCTATTTTTTGGTATTCCAACTTGGTACTATGGTGAGTCTCAAGCAGACTGGGACGACTTTTTCCCCAATTTAGAAAAAATAAATTTTAGTGGTAAAACCGTGGCGATTTTTGGTTGTGGCGATCAAGAAGACTATGCCGAATATTTTTGTGATGCCATGGGAACACTTCGCGATATTATTGAGCCTAAAGGTGCCAAAATTGTTGGGCATTGGTCAACTGAAGGTTATAGTTTTGAAGCGTCAAAAAGTTTAGTTGACGACACACATTTCGTTGGTTTAGCAATTGACGAAGATCGTCAACCAGAATTAACTGAACAGAGAATCAACAATTGGGTGAACCAAGTTAAAACCGAAATGAAAATTTAATCTATTAAAATGATTTCTTTTATTTACCGTATATAGTTCCTATAATAGGTAATTATTCATCACTAATGGGAAGTAATATGACAAATCATGATAATAATGCGGCACTCAAAAGCGCTGGTTTAAAGGTTACACTACCTCGATTAAAGATTTTAGAGTTATTACGAGATCCTTCATGTCAACATATTACAGTAGAAGATCTTTATAAAAAACTACTTGATATGGGTGAAGAAATCGGGCTTGCAACCGTTTATCGTGTTTTGAATCAATTTGACGATGCAGGAATTGTTACTCGCCATAACTTTGAGGGTGGCAAAGCAGTTTTCGAACTAGCTACACAGCAACATCACGATCATTTAATTTGTTTAGATTGTGGCGAAGTATTTGAGTTTCGCGATGATATTATTAATGCGAGACAAAAAGAAATCGCCGAACAATATGGTGTAAAATTGACTTTTCACAGTTTATATCTTTATGGGCATTGTCAATCTGGCAACTGTAAAGCGCATCCTGAACTTCATCACAAAAAATAAGCCTATTCCAATAGGCTTTTTACTTATTTTTAAATATGACAACTTACCTTTTTATTAGGTTAACAATCAAATGAAACAGCTTTTAAACTTTATTCCTCTGGTGTTCTTTTTTGTTTTTCTAACCATGTATGATGTCTTTGTTGGCGTTCAAGCATTGATGATCGCCGCAACAGTATGCTTTCTTCTCATTCTTATTCTATATAGAAAAATAGATAAAGTAGAATTGATCTCTTATCTAATGATCATGGTTTTCGGTGGATTTACACTTTATTTGCGTGACCCGAATATAATCAAATGGAAAGTCACTATTATTAATTTTTTATTTGCCACAGCCTTATTAATTAGCCAATACTTTTTCAAAAAAAACCTACTTCAAAAAATGCTAGGCAAAGAAATACAGCTTGATACTGCTATTTGGAATAAACTAAATTTATTATGGATCTTCTTTTTTATATTATGTGGCGCCATTAGTTTAGGTGCAACCTATTACACGACGGACGATTTCTTTTGGATATTTAAAGTATTTATTTTACCTGGCGCATCGTTACTATTATCGTTAATATCAGGTATTTATATTTACAAAAATATGAATAAAGATATAGATAATAAACAATAAGTTATAACAAACGGAGTATTTTAGCATGACACAAGATACAACCCCTAAAGGTCAATTAGTGCTTAGAACGCTTGCCATGCCGGCTGATACCAATCCTCACGGACACATTTTTGGTGGGTGGATCATGTCTCAAATGGATCTTGCTGGTGGTATTTTATCAAAAGAGATCGCAAGAAATCGGGTTGTAACAGTTAATGCTAGTAGCATTACATTTTACAAACCAGCAATGGTAGGTGATGTTGTTTGTTGTTATGCACATTGCATCAAAACAGGAAAAACATCAATCACGATAGGTATTGAAGTTTGGGTTAAAAAAGTCATTGATACATCTGACACTACACAACGTTTTTGCATAACAGATGCTGTATTCACTTATGTTTCAGTAGATAAACATAATAACCCAAAACCATTACCTGAGGTTTTTCAACATTATGATTGTACTAAAGATCCAATAGCTAAACTGAATCTAATTCATAGCTAAGTAAATATGCAATTTACCTCATTTCATGCTTTAATCAGTACTTTGATCTTCCTTGTTTATTGGCTGATTATTGTTTCAACAACATTACGAATTGTCTTCAAACGAAGACCAACGACTTATGTTATTGCATGGATGTTAGTCATTTATATCTTACCACTTGTTGGTGTGTTCCTTTATTTTACACTGGGTGAAGCTCACTTAGGGCAGCAACGCGCTAAGCGAGCGCAAAAAATGCGTCCAACGATTTCTAAGTTTATTAACCGACTAAGTGACTTTCCAGATATCTTCACTAAAAACGTAAGCCAAGTCAGCAAGCCGATTTTCCAGCTTTGTAAACACCAAACAGGGCTTGATGGAATTAATGGTAATCATATTGAGCTATTGAGTGAAACAAACGTCATTTTCGACCGCTTAATTGATGATATCAATCGAGCAACGTCCAATATTGAAATGGTATTTTATATCTGGAATGAAGGCGGTCGGGCTGATGATGTCGAGCAAGCACTCATTCAAGCAACTAAACGAGGCGTAACTTGTCGATTAATGGTTGATTCTGCTGGTAGCCGACATTTTATTAAGTCCAACGCAAGTAAAAGAATGCGTGATGCTGGTATTACCATTATTGAAGCTTTACAAGTCAACTTGCTTCGATTTATGTTTCGACGTCTGGACTTACGTCAACACCGCAAAGTAGCTATTATCGATAACTATATCACTTATACTGGCAGCATGAATATTGTCGATCCACGTTTTTTTAAACAAAATAAACATGTTGGCGAATGGGTTGATATCATGGTTAGAGTAAGTGGTCCAGTTACAACACTTATGGGCGCTATATATGCCTGCGATTGGCAGCTAGAAACAGGCAAATATTTAGCCCTACCACAAATCACTGATTTTGCCGAACCACCAGAAGATAAAAAACACATTATGCAATTAATCGCATCAGGTCCTGGCTATATGGAAAGCATGATACACCAAGTATTATTAACGGCAATTTATTCAGCGCAAGAACAAATTATTTTTACTACACCTTATTTAGTACCGACTGATGATATTTTACACGCTGTATGCACCGCAACTCAGCGAGGTGTTGAAGTCATCATCATTATTCCCAAAAATATTGATTCACTAATGGTAAAATGGGCAAGCCGGGCTTTCTTTTCAGAGTTATTAAACGGTGGTGTCAAACTTTATCAATTCAAAGATAACTTATTACATACCAAAAGTGTTTTAATCGATAATCAATTAAGCCTTGTTGGCACTGTAAATTTAGATATGCGCAGCTTATGGCTTAATTTTGAAATTACAACTGTAATTGATGATGCAGAATTTGCTCAGTCACTATCAATTCTCTTACAAAAATATTTATCTCATTCAGATAAAATAAGTACTGAAAAATGGAACCAACGCCCAATTTGGCAACGCATTGTTGAACGACTATTTTACTGTTTTGCTCCTTTGCTATGATTTTTAAGTTAATTTTAAGCTCTCAGCTATTATTACTAGTTGTTAATAACCACTTTGAGAAACATCGGGTAAAAACTGATTATCCGCTAAACGATAAACTTCGCTCTCGATAGAACCATCAACATTAAGTGTGATTTCTCGCCAACCTGGCGCATCATCACTAGATACTCGAAAATCATAACATTCAGGTTTAAATTGAAAACACGTTGAAGGAGTTGAAAATGCGTGACAATGATGCCAAACATAATCTTGTTTTTGATGAATGTGTCCCCAACCTATTCCCTTTACATTAACATTTTTTTGAATAATTTGCTCGAGTTGATCACTATTTTTTAAAATATGGTGATCTAACCAATGACATCCAGAATTAATTGGATGATGGTGTAAAAAAACTAATGCATTTCGAGCAAAATGCTCAGTTAAAGCATTTTGTAAAAATTCAAGTTCAGCTTCTGGTAAAAATCCATATGCTTGACCAATAACTTGGCTGTTTAATAAAACAACCAGCCAGTTATCCCCCAATAACACTATTTTATGATCAGCCAGCTGATAATTTGCAAACACATCTTGCATACTAGCATAGTTATCATGGTTGCCAGCTAACCACACACAAGGCGTATTAAACTTGTTTATTTGCTCGGCAAAACGGGCATAAGCTTTTTTAGAACCATCTTGTACAAAGTCACCTGTTGCCACAATCAAATCAAACTGCTTATTATTACGTCCAATTTCATTGATAACTGCTAAAAAACTTGCATTGGAATTAATACCAAGCAATGAACCATCTTCATCAGCAAAAAGATGAGTATCAGTTATATGCAATATTTTACCGTAATTTTTATTACGAATTGGAAGTTTTAACAATGACCTCAAAATTCACTCCAATTACTTATCAATCTATAATTATGGTTAATAGTGTCAGCAACAAAATAGGCATTGTGACAGGCAACATAATTTTTATTATAAATCTTAGTGTTATACAAAAGTGTAAAACAGTTCACACTTTTATGAAAGAAATAATTAAATTTGAATACTAAAAAAGTTATTCCCACTCTTTTTTTAATAATTGATAATTAAGTTCTAGCCATTGAAGCGCAATAATTGATGCAGCATTGTTAATCACTCCATCTTTCATCCATTGATAAGCTTGATTGCGACCAACAACATGAACTTTAATATCTTCGCTTTCTTCAGCAAGACCATGAATACCTTTGGCTGTTGATGAATCGACTTCACCCACTAAAATATGCAATTGTTCTGTTAACCCACCGGGTGATGCTAAATAACTGATGATAGGTTTACATCGACCAATAACGACTCCAGCTTCCTCCATTGCTTCACGTTTTGCTACTTCTTCAAATGATTCATTTTCATGATCTATCATGCCTGCAATGAGTTCTAGCATCCAAGGACTATCTTGCGTTTCAATAGCGGCAATCCGAATTTGTTCAATTAGCACAACTTCATCACGTTTTGCATCATATGCTAAAAGCACAACTGCATGTCCACGTTCTAAAATTTCGCGTGTTACAACCTCGCTCATTGAACCATCAAATTTGCGATATTGAAAACGATATTCAAACAAAGAAAAAAAACCTTTATACAAGATTCGTTTAGTTAGATTAAATACATCATTTTTGTCAAAATGTACCGGATTATTTTTAATTTTCATATATATTCTCGATTTTAAAATGAATTTGAATAAAAAGTGCGAATGGCATGCAAACTATGCTTACTATATACTAATTATCTGTTAAAATTATGCCATTAAAAATACTACTATATTTTAATGATTTTTAAAGAGAAGATTAATGAAAAAAACTTTAACCTTTTTAATTGGCTTAGCATTAAGTCAATCTGTCTTTGCTGAAAATTTAATTCAAGTTTATGAACAAGCAAAAGAAACCAACCCAGATCTGCGCAGTTCATTAGCTGAAAAAAATAAAGCATACGCGGCAATTTCAGGTTCTCGAGCGAGTTTACTACCGCAAGTTGGTTTAAGTGCTTCTTACGGTGTAACTCATGGTCGACGTGATACGAGTGGTATAAAATCCAAAAGTGGCAATTTATACCAAGTAACGGCATCTCAAAGCATTTTTAATTTCTCAAATTGGAAAGCCTTAGATATTACTAAAAAACAAGCAAGTGTTGCCGATATTGCTTATCAATACCAAGGTCAAACATTAATCTTAAATACTTCTGTTGCTTATTTTAATGTACTAAAAGCACTGGATGCATTGAGCTTTATTGATGCCCAGAAAAAAGCCATTGGACGTCAGTTAGAACAAACTCGTCAACAACATCAAGTTGGTTTAGTCGCCATTACTGATGTACAAAATGCCCAAGCTAACTATGACCTAACTGTTGCACAACAAGTTAACGCATTAAATGAACTAAACAATGCCATCGAAGATTTACGTCAAGTCAGTGGTCGTTTTTATTCTAATTTAGCAAGCGTTAACACCAACACTTTTAGAACGGAAAAACCAACGCAAATCAGTACATTGTTAAAGCAATCCGAAGCATCTAATCTTAATTTATTAACAATGAAATTAAATCGAGACATCGCACGTGAACAGATCAGACTTTCACAAGCAGGCCATCTGCCTACAGCAAGTGTAGATGCATCAACTAATTTAAATAAAACTGATAGATATGGTAATAACATAGCGCCAGGTGCACATGGTGGTAAATCTTATTCAGGAAATAACTATGTTGGTGTCAGTGTAAATCTACCTATCTTTTCGGGTGGTGCAACAATATCTAAAGTTGAACAAGCACAACAAAATTACGTGAGTTTCAGCGAAAAACTAGAAAGTACCAATCGTGGCGTAATTAATCAAGTACGTTCATCATACAACAATATTTCATCATCAATAAGTGCAATCAAAGCTTATCAACAAGCAGTAGTTTCTGCACAAAGTTCATTAGAAGCCAATAATTCAGGTTATCAAGTTGGAACACGAACAATTGTTGACGTATTAAATGCCACAACCCAGCTATACAATTCTAAACGAAATTTATCTGATGCAAAATATAATTATCTAACTAGCTTACTCCAATTAAAATATGCAGTAGGAACCTTAACTGCTAACGATTTAGTTTATCTAAACAATATGTTAGGTAAAGAAGTGAGCACTTTAGTGACGATAAAATAACTATTGGTTTTTTTATGACAACTGTTAAAAAGGCGAGCAAATCGCCTTTTTAACAGTTATTTAATAATTTAATATTTAAAAATCACATATCCTGCTAACTTTAACTTTGTTAATCATATTCTGCTATTTTAATTAAAAATATAGTAAACGCGAATTTTGTAACACGCTCCGATAAAACAGGTAAGCTTATATCCTAAATGTATCATTTGCTCGATAATAATTTATTTCGTCAATAAACCAATTATCATCATGTCCATAATTCGATTTATTTTGGGCTATATAGTCTAATGAACCAACTAACATCCACCCTCTTAAATTTAATCCTTGAACGATAAAAGGCATTTCCATACCCTCTTCATCCAGATATATTTCATCATCATTTAAATCTTGAATATAATCCCATGGAATATAATAAAACTCTGTATGTTTTGGATCACTATTCCACAATTCTAAGTTTGCATAAATCCATTCACCTTGATCTAAAAGATAGAGGTTCATGATTAATTCATCTATAGACTTAAAGCTATTCATTAGTATTTTTAAATTTGAATAGACAAAACAAAGTGTAAATATCCATTTTTCATAATAAAATTTTTAGGCGTTACCTGTTTCGGGATTTTATCTATCGATTTCACCACCAACAAACAGATCATCTGGTAATTCAGTGACAAATGTATGACTTAAATTCAAATCACCACCGACAGATAAGTTATTTGGCAATCGGGTTATTTGAGTATAACCAAGCCCTAAGTCACCACCGACAATAAGATTATTAGGCAATTGAGAAATGGCTGTTTCGCTTAAATCTAAATCACCGCCAACCATTAAATCATCAGGTAAAGCTGTGATCGCATTATTACATATATATAAATCACCATAGACAGTTAATTTTTTAGGCATTTTATAAACTGATCCATCAGGCCAATAAAAATCGCCCATTACAGTCAAATAGTCGCATAATTCACTGACTGACGCACCAACCAAATCCAAGCTTTCATAAATATACAATATACCATCACGTGCTGAGTAAATAACCCCATGCTTATTTAAATAATCAAAAAAATTCATTACACTTCCTAATATTTTTAGGTCAAAATTTTATATAATACCTACCGGAACTATTAAAATATCACATAAAAAATATCTATTTGTCATATCGAGAAATAGCGGACTTAGATATATCGATATATCATTTTTTATACTCAAACGTATAGTTTTCTGAAACTTCTTAACAAGCATATTAACTTGTTAAGATGTATTTTTTATATGATGAGAATAAAAATTACGAAATGCGCATTCCCGGTTTAGCACCACTATCTGGCGATAACAAATACACGCCGTCACCATCATCTTTACCACTGGCACAAAGCACCATACCTTCTGAAACACCAAAGCGCATTTTACGAGGGGCTAAGTTAGCAATCATAATGGTTAAACGCCCAATTAGTACTTCTGGATCAGGATAAAACTGCTTGATGCCTGAAAACACATTACGAGTTTCATCACCAATATCAAGCGTCAACTGGAGTAATTTATCGGATCCTTCAACAAAACAGGCATGTTTAATTAAAGCAACACGCATATCAACTTTGGCAAAATCGTCAAAATTAATCGTATCGGCAATAGGTTCGGCAACATTTGTTTTAGCTGGTGTTGCTAGGGCAACTTGTTCTTTTGTTTCTTCAATCATGGCAGTAATTTTATCCATATCAATACGGTTAAATAGGGCTTTAAACTGATTTATCTTATGGCCAGTTAACGCATTAGCAATAGTATTCCATTCTAATTTGCTATTTAAAAATGCTTCTGTTCGCTCAGCTAATGAAGGCACTATTGGTTTTAAATAGGTCATTAAAATACGGAATAGGTGAATACCCATTGAGCAAATATCTTGCAATGTTTGATCTTGCCCTTCTTGTTTAGCAACCACCCATGGCGCTTTTTCGTCAATATAACGATTAGCTTCGTCAGCAAGTGCCATAATTTCACGAATCGCCTTACTTGATTCACGTTGCTCAAAATAATCAGCAATGGTTTGAGATTTTTCAACAAAATACGCATAAATTGCTGGTTCAGCTACATTATCCGATAATTTGCCGTCAAAGCGTTTATAAATAAATCCAGCCGAACGTGAAGCAATATTAACAACTTTGTTAACTAAATCGCTATTTACACGTTGAACAAAGTCTTCTAAATTTAAATCAATATCATCAATATGTGGTGACAGCTTAGCGGCATAATAATAGCGTAAGCAATCAGGATCTAAGTGTTTTAGATAGGTACTTGCTTGAATAAAAGTACCTCGCGACTTAGACATTTTTGCGCCGTCAACAGTTACATAACCATGCACAAAAATATTCGATGGTTTGCGATGTTCGCTACCCTCTAGCATTGCCGGCCAAAATAAACTATGAAAGTAAACAATATCTTTACCAATAAAGTGATAAAGCTCAGTGCTTGAATCTTTATTCCAAAACTCATCAAAAATTGGTTTATTTTGTGTATTGCAGTAGTTTAAAAAAGAGCCCATATAACCAATTGGTGCATCTAACCAGACATAAAAATATTTACCTGGCGCATCGGGGATTTCAAAACCAAAATAAGGAGCATCACGGCTAATATCCCACGGCTGTAAGCCTGATTCAAACCACTCTTGCATTTTATTAGCGACTTGGTCTTGTAGTGTCCCTGAACGAATCCACTCTTGTAACATAATTGAAAAAGCCGGCAGATCAAAAAAGAAATGTTCTGACTCTTTTAAAATTGGCGTTGCCCCCGAAACCACAGACTTAGGATTAATTAAATCAATCGGATTGTAAGTTGCACTACACACTTCACAGTTATCGCCATATTGATCTGGGGCTTTACAACGTGGGCAAGTACCTTTTACAAAGCGATCAGGTAAAAACATCTGTTTTTCAGGATCAAATAGCTGTGAAATGACTTTGGTTTTAATATAACCATTGGCTTTTAAACGCTTATAAATTTGTGCTGATATTTCATGATTTTCTGAGCTATGGGTTGAATGGTAATTATCATAACTAATATTAAATCCAGCAAAATCACGCTGATGCTCAGTTTTTACTTCACTAATCATCTGTTCAGGCGTAATGCCAATTTGTTGTGCTTTGAGCATAATTGGTGTGCCATGCGCATCGTCGGCACAAATAAAATAGATCTCATTACCACGCATACGTTGATAACGTACCCATACATCAGCTTGAATATGTTCAAGCATATGACCTAAGTGAATTGCACCATTGGCATAAGGCAGTGCGCAAGTCACCAATATTTTGCGTTGAGTTGTCATGTTGATTTATTACCCTTTATTACATAATGGCAGAAATAGTACATCAATCGTGGGATTATCGCTAGATTTATGCCATAATTTGATAAAATTTCTATACTCGATTCACTTTGCAAATGGCAAATAATCCTTTTTGAAGAATGTAAAATATTATCATTTTTCCACCTCTTTAAAGAAGAGTATTGAAAATGAACAAGTATAAATATCAATGCATAAAGAGATAACAGCAATGAACATTGAAGTAAAAAAGATTCTTGAGAATTTTACTCATGCAACCTTACAAAAAAATTTACTTGAACTTGGTGCACTAACTAAATGCGAAATAGTTAATCAGCATTTATCCATTAATTTAACCATGCCCTTTGCTTGGCAAAACGCTTTTGACGAATTAAAAAAAATAGCCACCCCAAAATTACTTAAACTTAACGACATTAAAGACGTTGACTGGCACATTGACTATAAAATTGCCACATTAAAACGCGCTAATGACCAACATGCCATTAACAATATAAAAAATATTATCGCCATAAGTTCAGGCAAAGGTGGCGTGGGTAAATCATCAACAGCCGTCAATCTTGCACTAGCTTTACAAAAACAAGGCGCCAAAGTAGGTATTTTAGATGCAGATATTTATGGCCCTTCAATTCCAACTATGTTAGGCACAGAAAAACAGCAACCGTTAACACCTGACAATAAACACATGACCCCAATTATGTCACACGGATTAGCCAGTAACTCTATTGGTTATTTAGTCGATCCAGATAGCGCCATGGTATGGCGAGGACCAATGGCAAGCAAGGCTTTACTGCAAATATTACAAGATACATTATGGCCTGAACTTGATTATTTGGTTATTGATATGCCTCCGGGAACTGGGGACATCCAATTAACCCTAGCACAAAGCATTCCAGTAACGGCAGCAATCATTGTCAGTACACCGCAAGACATCGCATTAATTGATGCTAAAAAAGGCATGGCCATGTTTAATAAAGTCAACATCCCTACATTAGGCATTATTGAAAACATGAGTTACCACATTTGCGAAAATTGTGGTCATCACGAAGCCATTTTTGGCGAAGGTGGAGCACAGCGTTTAGCTGAGCAATATCAAACAAAATTACTCGGACAAATGCCACTCCATAAAATGTTACGCCAAGATCTCGATACAGGGCAACCTACTGTTATTAGCCATCCTGATAGCGAATTTACCCAGCTTTATTGCCAAATTGCCGGGCGTATTGCCAGTGAGTTATATTGGCAAGGCGAAGCAATTTTACCGGATATTTCCTTTAAGACGCTATAACAAAGAATAAGCTTGGCTGTCAACAACAGCCAATGCTATTGATATTTTATAATTAATTTGGCATAACATCGCCACGATCAGTCGCGCAATAACTGCCCCATTATCACCCTTTTAAATGGTGGAACTCGGCTTTTGCCTTCGTTAATTGTTGATTAAAAGCGGTATTCGTATGTAATTGAGCAACCACCGCAGCTGCCATCACCTTAGCAGCATCAACATCACTTTGCCAATGATAGCCGCAAATAACGCGGCTTTCGCCAATCTCATAACCTCGTTTTAAAATTTCATTTTGACGCGCTGGATTTATCTCTGCTAACACAAGTGAAATAGCAAACCCCATTGTTGTATGACCAGAGGGATAGGATCCATTGGTCGATAGCGTTTTTTCATCATCTGGGCGACAGGTTGGTTCATGGAAAAATGAAAACGGTCGAATACGATTATAATGGTTTTTAGCTGAGCGCGTTGCCAAATCCCCTGCATCTTCTTTCATTGTAGTAACTAATTTGTAAATTTCTGGCGTTTTCTTATCAGAAATTTCAAACCCAAAAGATGGTGAAAATTGCTTAGTTATATTATCTTTACTTGAATCAGCATCTAAGTAGGCCTGTTTTCCACGTTCTGTATTACGAACAGACTTACCCCAATCGTACATTGCTTTATCGCGTAAAAAATCAATGCTGTCAAAAGTAGGAGGCGGTGGCAAAAGCAGCAAGCTATTAGGTGCTTGTTCTTCTTTAAGGAAAAAATCATTAGGATCTGTTGTTACATCTTTTCCCCCAGAAGCAAAAACATTTGAACATATTAAAGAAGCAACAAATAACGAACAAAAAAATTTTTTTTGCATATACTTCTCCTTATACAAATAAGGGATAACTATCAAAACATGTTATCGAAACAAAAAACGCTTAAATAACATCTAATTAATTAATAATTTTGTATGAAACAACAACACGGTCAGCAAGATATCAATAGCTGTTCAACAATAAAATACAGCAACATATTAATAAAGATTGAGTATTTTTAATGTGATAGTCATCACAATTATATTTACCGTGGAATATTTGAAAGGCTAATTTAGATCATTACCGTGACAAATATGCTCAATATTTATCACGGTTCTAGAATGAATTTAAGCAAAAATCTTATCGCGGAACATAAAAAATACCGCACCTAAAAGACACAAACCCGCCCAAATATAGTCTGTCTTAAATGGCTCTTTTAAAATATAAATTGAAAAAGGGATAAAAACAGACAAACTAATTACTTCCTGAATAATCTTTAATTGACTTGCGCTGGCAACCTGAAAACCAATGCGATTAGCAGGCACTTGCAATAAATACTCAAATAACGCAATCCCCCAGCTAGCAAACACCGCCACTAGCCAAACTTGGTTATGTAAAAACCGCAAATGCCCATACCACGCAAAAGTCATAAAAACATTACTAAAAGTCAGTAAACAAACAGTAATAAGTAATTGATTCATAGTGTTGATATAAGAGTAAAGAAAGGGACTGGCATTATATACCATTGTCTAATAAACATACAAAACAGAAATAATTTAATTACATTAAAAAACAACATTATTAACAATAGCTGAAATTGGCTAATTCATCACTAAAAACATGATAGCGCTATTGCTCGGTAGCCTGTTTAGGTCTATATTGAATCAACGCCAATAGGTGCAAAAGCTTTAATGCATTGAACGTCGTTATCCTATCAACACTGAAATTTATTACAACACAATTATTATCCCCCCAAAGGAAACAGTTATGCAAAAAAGAGTCAATGAAGTTACTATGCGTGGAGCCCCTATTACTTTGTTAGGTTCCAAAATTAATGTTGGTGACATGGCACCTGATTTTATCGTGCAAGATTTAGCAATGAAACCCATTAAATTATCCGATTTTAAAGGTAAAATCAGAATTATTAATTCGGTACCATCCATTGATACTTCGGTATGTAGTGCCCAAGTTCACCGTTTCAATGTAGAAGCAGCAAAACTAAAAGATACCGTGATATTTTCAATTAGTGTTGATTTACCTTTTGCATTAAATCGCTATTGTGCGGCTGAAGGCATTGATGTGGTCAAAGTCATTTCTGACCATAAAGATCTGGATTTTGGTTTAAAATATGGCACTGTTATTGAAGAACTACGTTTACTTTCTCGTGCCGTATTTGTTATTGATAAAAATGACAAAATTGCTTATGTTGAATATGTTAAAGAAACATCTTCAGAACCTAATTATGATAAAGCCCTAGCGGCTGCTAAAGCATTAGCATAAATAGCAACAATGATACTTCGCCACCCAATCCCATAGTGGTGGCAGTTTACTTTAAGATTTATTCATGGCAGCTATTTTATAGACAAAAATATTCAGTTATAATCAAACATAATCTAATCTTCCCTCCATACTCTTAATCATGAACAATAGTATTACCCGATCTCGCATTTGGTCATCAATTCTTTGCCTTGCATTTGCGGCATTTATTTTTAATACAACGGAATTTGTTCCTGTTGGGCTATTGCCTAATATTGCTGAAAGCTTTTCAATGGATGTAGCTCATGCTGGATTATTACTCACCATTTATGCGTGGGCTGTCTCGTTATTATCATTGCCACTCACAGTATTAACGTCAAAAATGGAACGAAGAAAGCTACTCATCCTTTTATTTTACCTATTTATTGGTAGTCATATTTTAGCTGGATTTGCGTGGAATTTTTACAGTTTGATGGTAGCAAGAATTGGTATTGCTTGTGCACATGCGGTATTTTGGGCAATTACAACACCGCTTGCCGTTCGGTTAGCGCCCAATGGTAAAAAAGCTAAAGCAATGGGCTTTATTGTTATTGGCGTATCGATGGCAACCATTCTAGGCATTCCAATTGGCACCATCATAGGACAACTCGTTGGCTGGCGCGTAACTTTTTTATGTATTGCTGGTATCGCTTTTTGCGTGATGATATTACTACTCCGCTTATTGCCTACTGTACCAAGCATGGATATTCTCTCTATCAAAGATATTCCTATGGTATTAAAACGCCCAATACTGCTAAACATTTATCTATTAATAGCCATTATAATTGCTGGCCACTTCACTGCTTATACCTACATTACGCCATTTATGAAAGATGTTGGCGGATTTAATCAAAATGTTATCGTCGCTTTATTGTTAGTAGTCGGTTTTTCTGGCATGATTGGCAGCGTTATTTTTGCAAAATACGCCGAAAAAAATCCAACCGCCATTTTAGTGATCCCTATGTTGTCATTGATCGCTTGTTTATTATCACTTTATGTCTGTTCGTTCACACTTTATACCGCAATCATTCAATGTTTGATCTGGGGTCTTTCGATTACCATTATTGGCATGGTCATGCAAAGCAAAGTCATCGATGCAGCGCCCGATGCAACCGATATTGCCACATCTGTTTATTCAGGTATTTACAATATTGGAATAGGCGGAGGCGCTTTTATAGGTAGTAAAGTATTAATTTTACTATCAACGGAGGATATTGGTTTTGTTGGCGCCGTTTTCGTTATTATTGCGTTGTTATTTTTCTGTCTTTGTTCTAGAAAATTGTGGAATAATAAAACCATTTTATAAAAAACTTAAAGCTCAGAAACAGCATTATTTATTATATAACGCCAATAAATAATGCTGAAAATAACACTCTTACATTATGATTTACTTAAAGACTCTAACTGTTCCCAGCGTTCAAAAGCAGATTCTAATTCGGCTTCTTTGTCGGTCAAAGATTGTAAGATTGGACCTGTAACCTCGTGGGGTTGATTAAAAAAGTCACTTTGACCAATCTGTGCTTGTAAATCAGCAATAGCTAATTCTAATTGTTCTATTTTGCTTGGTAATTGTGTTAACTCTCGTTGCTCATTATAACTTAGCTTAACCTTCTTTTTAGTGGCTTGATCATTGCTTTTGTTATTCGCCGTGCTTAATGCTTTTTTAGGCTGTTTAACATCATTAACTGCCGCTACTTTAACCGGTTGTGCTTGTTGCTGTTGTTGCAGAGCATCGGCATAACCACCGGCATAAATACCAATATGCCCTTTGTCCTCAAAAAACCAACATTGGGTAACCACATTATCAACAAACTGCCGATCATGACTAACTAGTAAGACTGTTCCCTGATAATCATTAACCAACTCTTCTAACAATTCCAGCGTTTCAATATCCAGATCATTGGTCGGTTCATCAAGTATTAATAAATTACTAGGCTTTAAAAATAGTTTAGCCAGCAATAAACGATTACGCTCCCCACCTGATAATGCACGAACAGGTGTTCGGGCGCGTTTTGGCGGAAATAAAAAATCTTGCAGATAACCAAGTATATGACGTGATCGTCCATTAACCATCACTTCTTGTTTACCTTCAGCTAAATTATCCATCACGGTTTTTTCAGGATCAAGCTCTAATCGATATTGATCAAAATAGGCCACTTCAAGCTTTGTACCACAATGTACGCTACCTGATGTTGGCGCTAAATTGCCTAACATCAGTTTTAACAACGTCGTTTTACCAATACCATTAGGACCAATTAGAGCTATTTTATCGCCACGTAATACTTGTACAGTAAAATCATTAACTAGCAATTTATCTGCTATCTGATAGGTCACATTTTCAAGCTCAAAAACGATTTTTCCTGAACGTAATGCTTCTTCAATTTGCATTTTGGCACTGCCCATCACTTGGCGACGCTCACTATACTCTTGACGCATTGCTTTTAATGCTCGTACTCGCCCTTCATTACGTGTACGGCGTGCTTTAATACCTTGGCGAATCCAGACCTCTTCTTGGGCCAATTTTTTATCAAATTCAGCATTTTGCAACTCTTCAACGCGCAATGCTTCCTCTTTACCAAGTAAATAGTTATCGTAATTACCGCTCCAAGAGGCAATTTTACCTCGATCTAAATCAATAATACGCGTTGCCATTTGGCGAATAAACGAACGGTCATGAGAAATAAACACAATACTGCCATTAAAGCTTTTCAAAAACTCTTCCAACCATTTTATGGTTTGAATATCTAAATGGTTTGTTGGTTCATCAAGCAATAAAACCGATGGTTGACAAACCAATGCCTTGGCTAATGCAGCTTTACGAAGCCAGCCACCTGATAGCGAAGATAACAATGCATCACCATCAAGTGATAACGACGAAATAACATTACGAATACGACTATCTAATTGCCAGCCATTTTGATGATCTAACTGCTCTTGCATTTTCGCTAATTTAGCCAAGTTACTTTCGCAAGGATCGAGTTCAACGCGATGAGCCAAATCATAATAATCTCGTAATAACTGTGCTTGTTCGTGTAATCCTTCTGCCACAAAGTCAAACACATTGCCTTGCACATCGCGAGGAGGATCTTGCTGTAAACGTGAAACAATCACATTATTTTCATAAATAATTTGCCCTTCATCTAATGGCACTTCTTTATTTAACACTTTAAGTAACGTTGATTTGCCAGCACCATTACGACCAACAAGACAAACACGCTCGTTTGGTTCAATAGACATATCGATATGATCAAGCAATGGCGCATCGCTAAATGAAAGATAAGCATTGGTAAGATTAATTAATGACATATTAGTGATTTTTTTTGGATATTAAGTAATAAGGTATTATTCTATCATAAAGTTGCCAAAGGCAACTAAATCAAATACCAAAGATACACTAATAGGTGTCACAAATATTAGAAATTACTGTTCTATTCTATAAAAAAACACAAATACTGTTATATTAATTAATAAAAATATTAATTCGCTCGGTATGGAGATTATTATGAGCCATATGTGGACATTTCAACGTGTTGGTGGACTTGATCAAGTTGTATTTAAAAGTGCCAATGACATTATCAATTTACCTGATTTAGACCCTAAATTATGGGTTGCTCTAAGTTGCCCAACAACAGGCTTAGATTTTGATAAGCGAACTTTAGCCCTACTTGATTCGGACAATGATGGACGTATTCGTATACCTGATATTTTAGATGCCATCAGTTGGACTCGAGATAAAATTATTTCATTTGATAGTATTTTAAAAATGAATGAAACACTCCCATTATCACAAATTAACACATCAACTCCATCAGGAAAAAAGCTCTCTGTCACCGCTGATAGCATTTTAGCAAGCTTAAATAAAAGTCAGTTGGATTATTTAACGCAAGATGACATACAGCAATGTATAAAAATCAATGCTGACAAGCTTTACAATGGTGATTTAATCTTCCCAGCATCAAGCGAATTATCACCTGATATGCAAGCATTTATTCAAACGGCAATCAAAACCACGGGTGCGCAGAAAGATATGAGTGGACAAGATGGCATTGATTTAAACATAGCTACTACCTTTGTCGACAACCTAAAAACATGGTTACAATGGCAAACCAAAATAAATAACACACAAACACCATTTGGGAAAGATACCGCCGAAATTTGGAAATTAACCCAGCTATTAAAACCCAAAATTGATGATTATTTTTTACGTGTTGAACTGGCACAATACGCACCGCAAGCACAAACCGCGCTCAACGTCGACGAAAAATATATCGTACCAACACAAAATGGATTACTGTCTGACGAAGCTTTAGCCGAGTTACCACTATCAAAAATCGATACAACCAATGCGCTAGATCTTGTCAATGGCCTTAATCCACTTTGGAAAGCTAAAATAAGCCGGTTTAAAACATTAGTGGCGTCATCCTTATCTAATCCCGATCAACTAACACAGCAAGAATGGCAAGATATTCAACAAAGTTTGCAAGCTTACGCTACTCTGATTAGTGCTAAGCCTAAAATGGCACAATTAACGGTTGAAATTGAACCTTTTGCCACTATAGAAGATATGTCAAATAGCGTCAGTACCGATTTAGCTAACGATGATTTACTCAACGAATTTAAGCAGATGGTTGAACAGGACAACAAAACACCAATATCTGCATCAGATGTACTAGTGTTAGAAAAATTAGTCCTGTTTCATAAACATCTTTACCGTTTACTGGTTAACTTTGTCTCTTTTGCGGACTTCTTCACACCAAAAACTCGAGCTGCCTTTCAACTAGGTAATCTTTATATAGATGGCCGCTGTGCAACTCTTTGTGTTGCAGTTGATAATATCGCCAAACACGCAACCATGGCAAATTATTCTGAACTTTGTCTACTTTATTGTGAATGTACACGGCATGGGCAAAAACAACTGATTGCCGCTGCCATGACCGCAGGGCAAGGTGATTTATTAATTGAAGGTCGCAATGGTGTGTTTATCGACAATGAAGGTAACGATTGGGATGCCAATGTCGTTAAAATAATCACCAAACCAATTAGCATTCAGCAAGCGATTTTGGCACCATATCAGCGCATTGGGCGCTGTATTACCGAACAAATTAACAAATGGGCAAGCAGCAAAGATGCCGATGTTGAAAAATCGAGTGAACAAGCATTGCAAAACCCAGCTAATAAATTTGATATTGGCAAAAGCGTCGGTATTTTTGCGGCAATCGGTTTAGCCGTTGGCGCAATCGGCACGGCATTAGCTTCGATTTTTCAAGCGATCTTTTCGCTCACTTGGTGGCAATTCCCTTTGTTTTTTGTTGGGATATTCCTGATTATTTCTGGTCCTTCTGTTATTTTGGCATGGTTAAAATTACGCCGAAGAACTCTTGGACCACTGCTTGAAGCATCAGGCTGGGCTATTAACGGGCAAGTTAAAATCAACTTAATGCTAGGCGGGCTACTCACCAGCAAAGCCGAACTACCAACAAATGCAAAACGTAATTTGCATGACCCTATGAAACAGCGCCACCAAAAGCTGATCGTTACTTTTTGGTTAGCTATTTTACTTGGTGTTGGAGCGACAGCGGGATGGTTATGGCATGAAGGTCACCTTGACCGCTATATCGAGCAGCATAGTCAAGAACAAACCAAAAATAAAACTGACACAACCACCAATATTGACAAATAAAACCAACAAACCATTTCGCCGACAATAGTCGGCGAAATTAATCAGCCATTAATGCTGATAAACCGGCAAGCGGCGGCAAATAGCTAAAACTTTGTCTTTTACTACTTGAATGGTTTGCTCGTCATCAATATTATCTAAAACATCACAAATCCAATTTGCCAAATCGCGTGATTCGGCTTCTTTAAAGCCTCGGCGAGTAATAGCTGGCGTACCAATACGCACGCCTGATGTCACAAACGGACTTTGTGGATCTTTAGGTACACTATTTTTATTGACAGTAATATTGGCACTCCCCAAAGCAGCATCAGCTTCTTTACCGGTGATATTTTTATCGACTAAATCAATTAAAAACAGATGATTATGTGTTTCACCAGAAACCACTTTATAGCCACGTTGTACAATCACTTCAACCATCGTTTTGGCATTTTTAACCACTTGTTGTTGATATTCTTTATAAGCGGGTTCCATTGCTTCTTTTAATGCTACCGCTTTAGCGGCAATCACATGCATTAAAGGTCCGCCTTGCGCTCCAGGAAAGACCGCCGAATTTAACTTTTTATATAATTCTTCACTGCCACCTTTAGCTAAAATCAATCCACCGCGTGGGCCACCAAGGGTTTTATGGGTTGTTGTAGTCACAACGTGTGCATAAGGAACAGGATTTGGATAAACACCTGCGGCAACCAAACCAGCAACGTGCGCCATATCCACAAATAAATAAGCCCCCACACTATCAGCGATTTCACGCATACGCTTCCAATCCACCACACCAGAATAAGCCGAAAAACCACCAATAATCATTTTCGGTTTAGACTCTTGAGCTGTTTTAGCTAGCTTGTCATAATCAATGCGCCCTGAATCATCAACCCCATAATCCACAATATGATAAAGCTTGCCAGAAAAGCTAACTGGCGAACCATGCGTCAAATGCCCACCTTCTGATAAATTCATACCTAAAACAGTATCGCCAGTTTTTAACAGCGCCATATAAACCGCAAAATTGGCCTGCGAACCTGAATGCGGTTGCACATTAGCATAATCAGCGCCAAATAAGGCCTTAGCACGTTCAATTGCTAATTTTTCAACAATATCAACATATTCACAACCACCATAATAACGTTTCCCTGGATAACCTTCGGCATATTTGTTGGTGAGCTGTGATCCTTGCGCCTGCATTACACGTGGGCTGGTATAGTTTTCTGATGCGATCAGCTCAAGATGATCTTCTTGACGCTGCTCTTCGCCTTTAATGGCATCCCACAATTCCTTATCATACTCGGCAATAGTCATATCTTTATTAAACATGTTGACTCCTTATTATTTATTGCATCAGCCTTAAAGGCATAGTTGCACAATATGCGTATGCATAATGTGGTATAAAAAATCACAGTTAATTATCCTTACTTAATCAACGTGTGATTTCAATCTTTTTTTAGAGTTATAAAAAATATTTATATTAAATAGACAAATAAAAATGGTCTCAAGGAGGCAGGCATTATCGATAATATGAATCCTAAAGCAGTTTTGATTAGACTTTTAGTGAAAAGCTTTGGAAACAGTGTAAAAAAACGTCAAAGAATGTTTAGGTAGCTAATTTATTTTATTTAATTTTTGTTTTTTTAATAAAGTCAACCTATTAATTACTTGCCCGATATTTAACTTCCACAAAATGTGAACAAATGGGTGACTTTTATTCGATTTTTCATTACATCAATGTTGGCTTAAATATCCGACCTGATGAGAGGATAACCGATACTTATCTATTATGAGATAAAAGAATCGATTATCAATTCAAAAAAATAGGAAAATTGATTATTTAGGTGAATAATCAGCTCGAAAATAGTGATCACTTATTTTCGATAATTCACCATTACTAATGATCTTTTTGATACCCTCATTGATATCTTTGGTTAACTGTCCGCCTTTAGCTCCTTTACTGATTAACAAGTAACTATATGGCGAACCAATACGATCAGCATCTTCTTTGTTTAATTCTATTATTTTAAGATTAAGATTATGTTCGTTAATCAATTGTGATAGCATCACTTTATCGATTAATTGAAAATCATATTGTCCAGTTTCAACATGTTGCAGTACTGGCAATAAATCAGCTTCACTATACACAATTTTAACAGGATTATTGGGATGCTGTTCATTATAAAGCTCTAATGCGGTAGCATAATTCAGTCCCGGTGTTACTTCGGTTGATTTGCCATTTAGATCGGCAAAGTTTTTAATGTCGTTACTGTTTTTTGCCACCGCAATGACGTACTGGTTTTTAAAAATAGGATCAGAATAAAAATACTTTTCTTTGCGCTTTTCATTCATGGCATAATTATTGGCGCCTACCTGATAACGCTGCGCATCAAGCCCAGCTAAAACAGAAGGAAATTCTGTAATTTCAAAGCTAATCTCGTATTGCGGTAATTTTGCAAATATTGCTTTTACCACATCAATATCATATCCCATTAACTCACCTTTCTCATCTACTGTGGTGAAAGGGCTCGGTGCACCCGATGTTGCAATAATAATTGTTTCTTTACCTTTTGCTTCTTCGCCCTTATTTTGGTTATCACAACCAGTCAAAAATAAAGCCCCTACTGCTAAAATACTTAACCATTTTTTGTAATTCATAAAGCTATTCCCCCGTAAATTTAGCTCAATACCGCAAATGGATTTTTTGCACTCTTTTTTATCGATATTTTAAATAAAACCCATATGTCTCATTTCAGTTATATGATCGGCTTGATAACGCGCCATGCCAGTTTTCATTACTTCAAAGCCCAAATTTTTATAAAATTCGACGGTTTGTGGATGGGTGTAAAGGATGATATTGCACTGTTTTACTTGCTCAACAAGTTTATCAACAATCAGCCGTCCATACTGTTGTCCATGTAGGTGTTTCGCCAATGCAATGTTATATACAGCTGCCTGACAAACACCATCAGATAATGCACGCCCAACACCCACTACTCGGTTTTTTTCCAGTAAAAATACAACGGAATAGCTGTTACGAAACACTAGTTCTTGTGTTTTAGCATCCAATGAACTAAGTCCATAAAAAGCGAGTAAATCAGCGACATCTTGCCAATTAATTCCATCACAATGTTGTCGAATAATAATATTCATTTATACTCCATTTATTAAATTTCATAATCTATTTGCCCAGCAGAATAATATCTGGCAAAAAAATCTTTCGTTCTTGATTGAGTTGGATTTGAAAACACCTGCTGCGGTGAACCATCTTCAATGATTTGACCTTTATCTAAAAATAGCACCCGAGTTGCAATATCATGTACAAAACTCATTTCATGAGAAACTAAAATCATAGTAATGCCTGATTTAGCGGCTATTTTGATGGTTGCTAACACTTCACCCACCAGTTCAGGATCTAGTGCCGAGGTGGGTTCATCAAGCAACAACACTTTCGGTTCCATAGCTAACGCCCTAGCAATTGCAACTCTTTGCTGTTGCCCACCTGATAACTGTTTTGGATAATGATAAATTCGCTCCGCAAGACCAACCTGAGCCAATTTTTCATAGGCTATCTGCTGCGCTTTATCCTTTGGATATTTTTTCACAATCATTAACCCTTCCATAACATTTTCTAAAGCATTTTTTTGTTGAAATAAATTGAATTGTTGAAACACCATTGCTGTTTGCTGACGAAATGCGACAATTTCATGCCTTTTTCTACAACTAACATCAAATTCAAAATGATCAATACGGATCTGACCTTGTTGTGGTTTTTCTAATAAATTTAAACATCGTAAAAGTGTTGATTTACCGGCACCCGATGCCCCAATAATTGCGACAATTTCATGGGGGCGAATGTGAAAGTTAAGTTGATTCAATATCAGATTATGATGAAAAGATAATGTTAAATTTTGCACATTAATCATAATAATTTTCCTCGGCGATAACTTGGAGTGTTAACACTGTCAGAAATGGTTAAACGCTTTTCCAAATATTTCATAATCAGTTCAATAATAATGGTTAATGCCCAATAAATTAATGCTAATGAAATATAAACTTCAAAATAACGATAACTATGCCCAGCTAAAGTTTTCCCTCGACCGGTCATTTCGGTCACTGAACAGACAAACGCTAATGATGTGCCTTTTAGTAAACCAATTAGCGCATTACCTAAATTAGGTAAGGCCACAATAACGGCTTCAGGAATGACAATTCTTCGTAACAATTGGCTATAGGTCATGCCCAATGATTGCGCAGCTTCAATCTGACCTTTATTCACAGACTGTAATGCTGCGCGGATTGTTTCTGAATTATAAGCTGCCTCGTTTAACGAAAAGGCAATTAACACAAACAACATTGGAGATATGCCATTAATATTATAGTGAGTGTCATAAAAATAATTGATATAACGCAATAAGATAGGAATACCATAAAAGCTTAAATAGAGCTGTACTAATAATGGGGTTCCTCTTATAAAAGAGACAAATACCGCTGCTATTTGTGATAATATCGGTATTTTATTCATTTTGATGATAGCAATAATCAGACCGAGCATTACCCCAAGTAACATTGAGAAAAAAGTAATAAAAAGTGTTACAGGCAAATAAGCAAGTAACATTGGGATTTGAGTAAAAATTAATCCAATATCTAATATATTTGGCATTATAATTATCCCATTAATTAAATTAGTGACTTGAACTAAACTGTTTATCTCGGTTATGTGGTGTATGCCAATTACTCACATCTGGACCTAAGGGTAAAATATCATAAGGATTATGCGCATTATCACCCAAAAAATAGCCTTTCTTTATTGCTTCAAAATCAGTAGTTTCACCAAAAGCAGGTATTTGATAAAGATCTCGAGCATAGGCCCATAAGTTAGGATAGTCGATAATTCGATTACGATTGGTTTTAAAGGCGCCATAGTAGGCAACATCAAATCGAGCTAATGTCACATAGAGGCGAATATCAGAATCAGTTATCTTATCACCAAATAGATAACGTGATTGACTCAAACGCTGTTCTAGCTTATCTAAGCGATTAAAAACAAGATGATAAGCATCTTCATAAGCTTTTTGCGAACGAGCAAAACCTGCTTTGTACACGCCATTATTTACTTCATGAAATATTACATCGTTTAGTGCATCAATATCCACTCGTAATTGTTCAGGATAAAGGTCTGGTGCTCCCGTTTTATGGAAAGATTTAAATGCGGTTTCCCAATAATAAGTCAGCTTAAAATAATCATTATTGACAACTTTGCCTGTTTTTACATCGACAACGGTTGGCACTGTCGCCCTGCCATCATACTCAGGATCAGTTAAAGCATAAATTTCAGGTAGATAACGAATACCCAATACAGGATCAACACCACCAGCATCAAGCGAAAATTCCCAGCCATTAGAGGTTCTAACCGGGCTTACTTTACCGATACTAATTACATCATCTAACCCTAATAATTTGATAGCTATCATTGAGCGGTGTGCCCAAGGGCAAATAGCTGCCCAAATTAAACGATAACGACCCGCCTCAACGGGTAACTGTCCAGGTTTATCGCCAAATGGTGTACCAAAACGGTTAGCTTGGCGGACAAATGCCCCATTTTTGTCAATTTCATTATTTTCATTAGTAACGATCTTTCCTATAGCTAAAGACATACGCTTACTCCTTATTATTTAGTACTGCAAAATTTAACTCTCTAGACAACTAGGTTAGTTCAATCTAGCATCAAATATTTTGCAGTTAAAATAACAAATAAGCATATTTATATAATTATCAATTATATAGGAAATAAGCTACTATATAAAAATTGTCTTAATTTAATTATTTATTTACCTAAACGTCTATATAATCTTTCTGGACGACCAATTTTCCCATGATTAAGTTCAACTGTTAATAATTTGATTTGGACACAATATTCTAAATATCGCCTAGCAGTTGTTTTGCTAATATTGGCTTTTTCTACTATTTCGTCAACGGTGAGAGCGTTCTCGCTCTGCATAAAAATGTCTTTCACTTTTTGTAATGTGATTTCCTCAATGCCTTTTGAGTGTCGGTTCATATTAACAAAATCTTTGGTTTGCAAATTGAAAAGTTCATCAATTTTTCGTTGATTAACGTGTTTTTGTAAGCTTTGTCGATATAAAAAAAGTTCAAACCGTTCAAGCGAATGCTTTAATCGTTGATAAGAGACGGGTTTAATCAAATAATCAAACGCACCATAACGAATTGCTTTACTACACGTATCCATATCACTTGCAGCTGTCATAAAAATAACATAACAATCTAGATGATTGTTGATGATATATTCAAATAATTCTATTCCTTTTCCGTCAGGCAAGTAATTATCGAGCAAAATCAATGTTGGCTTTAATTTTTCTACCATCATTTTAGCTTCAGATAAATTCGAAGCAATACCGATTACTTTGACCCTTGTATCTTTTTGAATAAACTCGGCATTGAGTTCTGCTAAAATGGGCTCATCTTCAACAATCAGCACTTTAATGTTATCTTCTTGAAATTCTTTCATATAGTTGCCTTTCTATTGTTTAGGTATAAATACAGAAAAAATTGTTCCATAAGGGGTATTATCTTCAAATGTAATATAACCATTGGCCTTTTTTATATAGGTTGAAACAAGATGTAAACCTATGCCATGTTCTTTACCCTCTTGAGATGTGACGCCAGGTTCGAAAATTGAATCACGAATATTTTCATCGATACCACAACCTTGGTCACTGATCTCAAGTACAATTTCATCTGTTGCATCACTAAGATATAAATAAATTGTTTTATCACCACGTTCATTTTTTAAACTGGCATTAAAGGCATTATCAAGCAAATTACCTAAAATTGACATAAATTCTGTTTCGGTGATAAGTGAAGGTAATACACTTAATTGGCATGCAGGATCAAATAGTAGATTTAAACCTATTTCATGTGATTTTGCATATTTACCAATTAACAAACCACATACAGCTGGCATCTTAAAATGTGTGGTGATAAAATCTAAATTACTTTGGTTATCAGCAGAATGCAATGCGATAAAAGATTGCGCTTCTTCATACCGTTTCATATAAATTAAACCCGATAATGTTGCCAACCAATTTAGATGCTCATGCCTTAATGCGCGCAAATTATCGACATATTGTTTCACTTGTGATAATTGCATACTTAATATATTAATATCATCAAAGTTACGAAAAGTAATAACCCAACCTTGAATTTTATCATCGATGACCACACGAACTTTGCTTGCAATAACAATAATACTATTGAAATAACAAATATGATCATGCATGTCTTCGGTTTGGTTATCATTTTTATAAATAAAATCGCTTGATTTAATAAATGCCCTCAAATCATGTTCATGTAACTCATCATCACTTATCTTAATCTCTAACATAGCACGAGCAGATTGATTAATATTGATAATTTTATAATTAAGATCAATTGCGATAACCCCTTCAAAAATCGACTCCATGATCGACTTTTGGCTTTTCACCAATAGTGCAATGGCTTTAGGCTCTAAATTAAACATCTGTTTTTTAATTGCTTTTGAAAAACAATATGAAAAGATAAATAACGCTAAAAACAATAAGGAGCAAAAAAAGATAAACGGTATAAATTGCTGTATATGCAATGCATAAATATCATCAATCATATAACCGACCGAGACAATGCCGATAATTTTACCGTGATCAACAATCGGTGCTTTGCCTCTTAATGCTAAACCAAGAGATCCTTCACTGATGGATATGCTACTATTCCCGTTAAGAACCTCTTGATTATCACCACCAACCATGGGGGAGTGTAAAGGACTATTAGCGGTATGAAATAGACGGTTGGCATTCGCATCGCCAATAACAATATAGCTCGCATCGCTTTGTTCAAATATCTCTGTGATTAAATTAGCAATTTTATTTGTGTCTTTTTCTTTGACATATTCAATTAAACTTGGTAAAACAGATAACTCTTTTGCTTGAATCTGCGCTTTTTCGCCCAAGCTTCGATACAAATTTGTTTCTGTTGTGTTCCAAATATAGCTCTGTAATAGCGCAAGAACAATCAATGAAAAAAACAAAAGCGATAAAAAAAGCTTTGTTGTAAACGATAACGGGATTTTTTTTCGCATTTTTGCATTTACTTTTCAAATTAAATTCTAATAAGTGTAACACAGCATTAAAAAACATTTAGCCTTTAAAACCATAAAAACCACAGTTAATTTATGATTTATATCACAAAAATTTCATTAATTTTTTGTAAAGATACACTCCAACAATTTCGAATAAATTAAGACATTTTGGAGAAAAAAATAAATGGTGAATTTTAACTCATCTGAAAAAAATATTAATGGAAAAGAATCAACAGGTAAGCCTGTTGAAGAGAAGCTATATGGCTGGCCATATAATTGGTGGCGCCTTATGGACAACTATAAAATTGGTGTAATTCCACTTCCATTATTTATTATTGCCGGTATCCTTATTTGTGCAGAAGTGTTAGTAACTGGCAAGTTACCTAGCGAAATCGTTGTCATGGTGGTTACTTGTGCTTTCTTTGGTTTCCTATGTGGTGAAATAGGTAAACGTTTACCTATTGTAGGTAAAATGGGTGCAGCAGCAATTTGTGCAACTTTTATTCCATCTGCACTTGTTTATTATGGTATTTTGCCTACACCAGTTGTTGAAGCAACGACCAAATTCTATAAAGATACACATATCCTTTATTTATATATCTGCTGTATCATCGTAGGTAGTATAATGAATATGGATAAGAGAACACTTATTCAAGGCTTCTTAAGAATCTTTGCGCCAATGCTTTGCGGTGAAATTGTTGGTATGATTGTTGGTGTAGCTGTCGGTTATTTACTTGGTTTAACACCATTTGAAACATTTTTCTTCTTAGTTTTACCTATCATGGCTGGTGGTGTAGGTGAAGGTGCAATTCCACTTTCAATTGGTTATGCTGCAATTTTAGGTATGGAACAAGGTGATGCACTTGGTCGAGTATTACCGATTGTCATGCTTGGTGGTTTAACAGGTATTATTTGTGGCGGTATTCTTAACCGTATTGGTAAAATTTATCCTCACTTAACAGGTAACGGTCGATTATTACCCGCATCTAAAGATGATGATTCAATGGACAAAAAATCTGCTAAACCTGAAATGGCAATAGATGTTACAACATTTGCTTCAGGTGTTTTATTAGCGGCTATCCTTTATATGGTTGGTATGATTGGACACAAATTAATCGGTCTTCCTGCTCCAGTGGGTATGTTATTTGCAGCAGTTTTTGTTAAATTAGTATCAGGTGTTTCACCAAAAGTATTAAGTGGCTCACAAGTTGTTTATAAATTTTTCCAAACATCAGTAACTTACCCAATTCTATTTGCAGTAGGTGTGGCAATTACTCCATGGGAAAGAATTGTTGATGCTTTCACTATTACTAACTTAATTGTTATTGTTTGTACAGTAGTGAGCTTAGTGACCACTGGTTTCTTTGTGTCAAAAGCACTTGGTATGTATCCTGTTGATGCTGCTGTTATTTCTTGTTGTCAAAGTGGCCAAGGTGGAACTGGTGACGTGGCAATCTTAACTGCTGCAGAACGTATGGAGCTAATGCCATTTGCACAAATTGCAACTCGTATTGGTGGTGCAATTAATGTATCAGTATCATTACTTATTCTCGGCAATTTCTTAGTATAGATTTAACATATTAAAAAACAACCTTAGTTTATACTAAGGTTGTTTATTTTTATTTTATATTTACAATTAACACAAATAGCTTTTAAGGAGTTTTCATGAAGCTTGTCAGTTATCTTGTTTCTGGTAGAGCAAGTTTTGGTCTTCTTACTCACAACGGTATTGTTGATTTAAAGCAAAAATTAGGTGATAAATATGCCGATTTAAAATCACTACTTGCCGACAAAGAAGGATTATCTATTGCCAAAACCTATCTTGATGCCCCAAGTAACATTGATGAACAAGACATTACTTTTTTACCCGTCATTCCAAATCCAAATAAAATTTTATGTGTTGGTATGAACTATGCCGAAAAACGAGCAGAATTTAATGAAACCAGCTCCGCACCGACGCTTTTCGTTCGTTTTCCTGACTCACAAACTGGTCACAAAACCAATATTATAAAACCAGCCATTACTAATGAACTAGATTATGAGGGCGAATTAGCAATTATTATTGGTAAAACAGGTTTTCGTATTAAGCAAGAAGATGCGTTATCATATGTAGCAGGTTATAGCTGTTATATGGATGGTTCTATTCGCGACTGGCAGTATACATGGTTTACCGCTGGTAAAAATTGGCCAAGCACTGGCGCATTTGGCCCATGTATTACAACAAGTGATGAGATTCCTGATCCAAAAGAATTATCTTTAACCACTTATTTAAATGGCGAGCAAATGCAACATGATTCTATCAAAAATCTTGTGCATACTGTGCCTGAATTAATATCATATATCAGTACATTTACTCATTTATCGCCTGGGGATGTCATTCTTACTGGTTCACCTGGTGGAGTGGGTAAAAAACGTCACCCTCCTGTGTTTATGCAAGATGGGGATATTATTGAAGTTGAAATTACCAAGATTGGGCGTTTAACTAACTCTGTTGTAGCAGAAAAAGGGTAACATTATGTATGATTTAGCTGATTACACTGTTGTTGATATATCCAAATCAAAACAAGATTATCAAGAAATTGAGCAACTATTATCTCGCTCTGATCTCAATTTAGATTCACAAGTTACCATTTTTATGGTCATAAAAATTGACGCTAAAATTGTAGCTTGTGCAGGGATTGATCGTGATATTATAAAGTGCGTTGCTATTGATCCTGATTATCGTGGCAATCAACTAAATCTCACTTTAATGGATCACACCATAAAATATGCTAACGAAAGCGGCTATTTTCACCTTTTTTTATATACAAAGCCTGAAAATATAGATTTTTTTAAAGGATGTGGCTTTTACCCTATTGTTGAAATAACCGATCTTGCTGTCTTAATGGAAAATAATCCTGTTGGTATTAAACAGTATTGTAAGCAACTGCACACACAACAAAAAGACGGAAAAAAGATTGGCAGTATTGTTATGAATGCCAATCCTTTTACTAAAGGTCATCAATATCTTGTACAATATGCGGCCAGCCAATGTGATTGGTTACATGTTTTTGTCGTCAATGAAAATGCATCACAATTTTCATTTGATACACGTTTAAAATTAGTTCAAGATGGTACTAAACACATAAAAAATGTTACTGTGCATGCTAGCTCGCCTTATATTATTTCAAGAGCAACATTTCCGACTTATTTTCTAAAAGATAAGGCAAAAATTGATCAAGCCTATATGGGTATCGATCTGCTTATATTCCGAAATTATATTGCACCAACACTTAATATCGCTTATCGATTTGTTGGCGCGGAACCTTATGATGAAGTCACTAAAGCTTATAATGAAGCCATGTCTTATTGGCTTGAAGATAACACGGTCAGTGAACAATCCGCGATCACGGTTGTTGAAGTTCCACGGATAACTGAAGGCGATACTATAGTATCGGCCTCACTAGTGAGAAAATTATTGGCCTCTGGGCGATATGACGAGGTAAAAAAGCTAGTTCCATCTACTACATGGGATTACCTTTCAGCTAATTTGGATAAATTTAAAATTTAATACGTTTTAAAAGGTAAAAAAATGAAAATACAAAAAGAAGCCATGGCAGGGACTCTTGAATCAAGCGATTTGTTAGTCAAAGTCATGCCAAACGCGGGAATTGAAATTGTTATTAATAGTGATGTTAATAAACAATTTGGCGATCAAATCCGTGCAGTTGTTGAGCAAACTTTAAATGAGCTTAATGTAACTGACGGTTTAATCATTATTGATGATAAAGGAGCACTTGATTGTGCTATTAAAGCTAGAGTTCAATGTGCAGTATTACGTGGCGCAGAAGAAGAAAACTTAGATTGGAGCAAATTACTATGAAAAAATTACGTCGAAGTATGCTATTTCTTCCAGGTGCAAACGCCGCAATGTTATCGACTTCATTTGTTTATAAACCTGATTCAATCATGTTCGATCTTGAAGATGCGGTTTCAATTAAAGAAAAAGATTCAGCACGTTTATTAGTGGCACAAACATTGCTTCTTCCTGTTTATAAAGAGCATGGAATTGAAACAGTAGTACGAATCAACGCCCTTGATACTCCATTTGGTTTAAAAGACCTTGAAGCAGTGGTAAGAGCTGGTGTTGACGTAGTACGTTTACCGATGACTAACTGCGCTGAAGATATTCATGAGTTAGAAGCACATGTTGAAAGAATTGAAAAAGAGTGTGGGCGTGAAGTGGGCAGCACTAAATTAATGGCTGCGATTGAATCTGCTCAAGGCGTTGTTAATGCCGTTTCTATTGCTCAATCTTCTCCACGTTTAATCGGTATTGCACTAGCTGCATTTGACTATCTTGTTGATATGCAAACTGAGCGTGGCGACGGTACTGAGTTATTTTATGCTCGCTGCGCAGTATTACATGCAGCACGTGTAGCTGGCATTGATGCCTTTGATGTGGTGTATTCGAATGTTAATGATGATGAAGGTTTCTTAAAAGAAGTTAGCCTAATCAAAAAACTCGGATATAACGGTAAATCACTGATCAATCCAAGACAAATTGAACTATTACATAATGCGTATGCTCCAACAGCAGCTGAAGTTGATCATGCTCAAAAAGTAGTTGAAGCAGCAGAAGAAGGTGAAAGAAAAGGCCTTGGCGTTATTTCCTTAAACGGCAAAATGATTGATGCACCGATTATTGCTCGTGCTAGAAAAGTTATCGAGTTGGCTAAATATTCTGGTGTACGTAAAGAAATTTGATAGGATTGAAAAATGACTACTTCTATAAACAAAAAAATTGATGATTTGCTTAAACAGCACCCTGACCTCAAGAATATTACGCCTTTTGTTGATGCTAACGCAACAACACCATATTTAAAAGATGAGTCTAAATACACGCGTAAATTGTGTGATTCTATTGAACAGGCAATTAAAAAATGTGAATTACGTGATGGTATGACTATCTCTTTTCACCATGCATTCCGTGAAGGTGATAAGGTTATCAACAAAGTTGTTGAAACGATCAGTAAGTTAGGCATTAAAAACTTAACGTTAGCTTCAAGTTCATTATTAAGCTGTAATTCGGCTTTAATACCTCATATCGAATCAGGGGTCATTACTAAAATTTATACTTCTGGTCTACGTGGTAAATTAGCCGATGCAATTTCACACGGTTTAATGGAAAACCCTGTTCATATCCATTCTCATGGTGGTCGAGTAAAACTTATCCAAAGTGGTGAAATTAATATTGATATCGCATTTTTAGCTGTATCAACCGCTGATGAACAAGGTAACGCTAATGGGGTATCGGGTAAATCACAATGTGGTGCACTCGGTTATGCTATGGTCGATGCGCAATTTGCTAAAAAAGTGGTACTACTAACTGAAGATATCGTTGGATATCCTAACCATCCGGCAAGTATTCGCCAAGATCAAGTTGACTATATCGTTAAAGTTGATGAGGTGGGTGATCCAACTAAAATCAGTGTGGGGGCAGCACGTATCACTAGCAATCCACGCGAACTGATGATCGCGCGTTATGCAGCTGATGTTATTGAACATTCAGGCTATTTCAAAGATGGTTTTTCAATTCAAACTGGTTCGGGTGCATCGTCAACTGCGGCAACTCGCTTCCTTGAAAATCGTATGCGTGCAAAAAATATCACTGCATCATTTGCATTAGGTGGTATTACAGCAAGTATTGTTGATCTTCATGAAAAAGGATTAGTTAAACGTTTATTAGACACTCAAAGCTTTGATGGCACAGCTGGACAATCTTTAGGTAAAAATAAAGATCATATTGAAGTATCAACCAACGTTTATGCGAACCCAGCATCAAAAGGTGCAAGCGTTGATGAACTTGATATTGTTATTTTAAGTGCTTTAGAAATTGACCTTGATTACAATGTTAATGTATTAACTGGTTCTGACGGCGTTATGCGTGGTGCGTCTGGCGGTCACTGTGATACTGCTGCTGGTGCAAACTTAACAATCGTTGTTGCACCACTGATTCGTAGCCGTATTCCAACGGTAATTAAAAAGGTAACAACACTAGTCACTCCTGGTGAAAGCGTTGATGTGCTAGTAACTGACCATGGTATTGCGGTTAATCCTAACCGTCCAGAAATTGCTGAACGTTTAAAAGCAGCTAATTTACCAATTATGAGCATTGAAGAGCTTTATCAACGTGCTGTATCTTTAACTGGTGAGCCAAAACCAATCGAGTTTAAAGATAAAATTGTTGGTATTGTCCATTTCCGCGACGGTTCAGTTATTGATGTCGTGCGTGAAGTTAAAGACTAATTTTAGTTTTAATTAATAAAGTAATAGCCTGACATGTAAAAGTGTTATGCTATTACTGATTTTATCCAGTGGAAAAAATGCTAATTAAATTTGATGATGGCACTCCAATTAACCTTGAGCAGATGCTATTAGCCAAGGAACAGCGAGTAGAAAACCAAAAACAGGCAATGATATGTTATAAATATCCAATCATATCCTTAAGCCTAGTTATTCCAGGTGCTATAAAAAATAGTAGCGGTGCTCGTTATCTTTTTGACGAAGCAATCAAAGCATTACATCACTGTTTTTTTCAAAATGACATCGCAATAATCAATGAAGATCATTATCACTACATCACCGGTTCAGAAGCTATTATAGCAATAAAATGTTCAGCTAATTCCCTTAAAAAATACTGTATTGATATTGAAAATAATCACCCATTAGGACGTTTATGGGATATTGATGTTATTGACATTGTTACACAAAAAAGCCTGTCACGATCACAATTCGACAACCAACCAAGACAATGCTTAGTCTGTCATGAAACGGCAAAACTTTGCGGTAGAGCAAAACGTCATTCAATTGATGAAATTTTTACAGCGATTGAAAACAAGATAGCAAAATTTCAGAAAAATAATAGCGATAATACTCATTGCTAATAACGGATTGATAAAATAGCATAACTACATACATGATATATCATCAACCCTAATTATAATCTAAAAAATCAGTTATACTGTTTCAAGTGCTTGCTGTAAATCAGCCAGTAAATCAGTAATATCTTCTAAACCCACCGAAATACGTAATAATTGATCTGAAATCCCAGCCGTTTTTCGTGCTTCGGCACTAATACCTGAATGAGTCATTGTTGCTGGATGGCACACAAGACTTTCCACTCCACCAAGTGATTGAGCCAATGTAAAAATATTAAGCGCTTTTAAAAATTTCGGCATAACATCGGCATTGCCAACTAATTCAAAACTGAGTAACGAACCAAAGCCTTTCTGCTGTTTTTTAGCAATATCATGTCCAAGATTAGTTGGTAAAGAGGGATGAAATACTTTAGCTATTTTAGGATGATTAGCAAGAAACCCAACAACTTTTTGCGCATTGTCTTGTTGTAAATTTACACGCGCCGCAAGGGTTCGTAATCCACGTAATAAAAGATAACTATCAAATGATGAAGTCAGCGTACCAATATTATTAGCCCACCATAAAACATCTGTAGCAAGTTGTTGGTCCTTAAAAACTAAAATTCCTGCTAATAAATCCGAATGTCCGTTTAAAAATTTAGTACAAGAGTGGGTAACAATATCAGCACCAAGCTCCAATGGTTTTTGTAAAATAGGCGTCATAAATGTATTATCGACTAAAACCAAAGCACCTACATCATGCGCTTGTTGCGCAATTTTTTTTATATCAACAACACGCAGTAATGGATTACTTGGTGTCTCAATCAAAACTAATTTGGGATGTAAGCTTAATGCTTCTTGTAATGCGACCAAGTCAGACTGATCCACAAATTTTACCTTAAAATAACCTTTCTCGCTCAAACTATTAAACAAACGATAGCTACCACCATAACAATCATGGGGGGCAACAACTAAGTCATTTGGCGCTAATAAGGCAACACTAATAAGGTGAATTGCTGACATGCCACAGTTAGTTAAAATAGCATCGGCACCACCTTCTAATTTTGCAACTGTTTCTTCCACCAATCGCCGACTTGGATTTGCTTTTCGCGCATAATCAAATTTCCTGGGTTTAGCAAATTCTTCATAACGATAACATGTAGATGGAGTGATAACAGGTACGACACTGCCATATTGATCATCAGTATTGAGCCCACCACGAACAGCAATTGTTCCTTGGTTTAAATTGTTAGCTTGACTAGTCATAATAACATTCCTCTAAATAATGTTTTGCTTACTTCAAGAATAGATTGTATAAGAATAACACACTGAATATAGACGTCAACATGTCTAGATGTCTAACTATCTTGGTGTATAGATTGCAGAAAGATAAAAAAAACGTTAGAATTGCCCACATTATTTGTGATGTAATTTGGTGAAAATATGATGGAATGGAATGGCGAATATATAAGCCCTTATGCTGAACATGGTAAAAAAAGTGAGCAAGTAAAAAAAATTACAGTATCAATTCCGTTAAAAGTGTTAAAAATATTGACTGATGAGCGTACTCGCAGACAAGTTAATAATTTACGTCACGCAACAAATAGTGAATTATTGTGTGAAGCTTTTCTTCATGCTTATACTGGTCAACCTTTACCTTGTGATGATGATTTACAAAGAGATCGTGAAGACGGTATTCCCAAACAAGCTCAAAAAATGATGCAAGATTTAGGCATCACCCCAGAATTCGATTGATTATTAACTAAAAGTATTAATTTTCAAAAAGCAAAAAGGCGCACAATGCGCCTTTTCAACTACTATTGGTTTTCAGATACGGTTTTTCGGAAAATTATTTTTTACCGCCAACCATAGCAAAACGTTGTTTGAACTTATCTACACGTCCACCAGTTGCAACATCACGTTGTTTACCAGTATAGAATGGGTGACACTCACCACATACATCAAGATGAATATCATGACCAATAGTAGAATGAGTTTTAATAACATTACCACAAGAGCATGTTGCATTAATTGCAGTATATTCTGGATGGATACCTTCTTTCATAATAAACCTCTAAAGTTTGTTCGTATCGCTATATAAATGGCTAAAAGCAAAATCTATACACCATACGAGTGTTAAAAAACATGATAAGGTTGCGAATTATATGCCTTAAAGGTTAAATAATCAAGCCATAAAAAGACAAATTAAACGGGTAATTGCCCTATTGTCACTTGTAATTCAACCTTTTCACCATTCCGCAATACAATAATGGGGACAATCATACCCGGTTTCAACTCGGCAATTTGATCCATGGTTTCAACAATGGATTTAACAGGCTTATTATCTACCATAATCAAGATATCATTAGCTTGTATACCCGCTTGTAAAGAAGGTCCTTCAACATTGGTGACTAAAATACCTAATACCACTGGCATATCATTTGGATTTTGAGTGGGTGCAAATTCTAATCCATCAATACCGATATAACCACGAATAATTTTTCCATCCTGAATCAACTTATTCATGATCTTTACAGCTAAAGAAGTCGGAATTGCAAATCCAATCCCTTCCGGAACATCATTACCCAAATTTTTTGCAAAGGTGAGAGTATTAATTCCCATTAATTCACCTTTAGTATTAACTAGTGCTCCTCCAGAATTACCGTGATTTATTGATGCATCAGTTTGAATAAAATTCTGTCTTCTATATGGACTTAGCCCATCGCGACCTGTAGCACTAATAATACCTTGTGTGATAGTTTGCCCTATATTGTAAGGATTACCTATCGCTAAAACCACATCACCAATCTTCGGTTCACGCTGAGGATTAATGGTAATAGTTGGAATATTAGAGGCTTCTATTTTTAATACGGCAAGATCAACAAGTTTATCAGAGCCTACCGATAAAGCCTCAAAAATTCGTCCATCTTGCAGTGCAACAATAATTTGCTCTGCATCTTCAACAACGTGATAATTAGTAACAATATATCCCTGTTCACTCATTATTACCCCTGAACCAAGTGGAGTAATTGGACTATCTTGTGATTCTTGAGAAACAGAATTAATTGAGCGACTATAAATATTAACTACTGCGGGCGCTGCAGTTTTTACGGCATCAGAATAACTTAAAGGTTCGTTACTGAAAATAGAAACAAAAAAATGCAATTGCTTTCCGTTTCGTAATGAAGGAAAAATAATTAATAACGCAACGGCTAAAACTACACCGATTAATATTGGCCATAAAAATTTTTTAAGCATTGCCGTCAGATGATAGTAATTAGATATAGCAACGATTTTAGCATATATACAAAAGTGTTAAAATCACTGTTTTTCGCCGACGCCAAAGCATCGACGAAATAGAGTTAAATTATCTTCTAGTTTGAAAAAAATTATCTTAAAATGAGATAAATTCGGCTATCTCCTCGTACTATATTAAGCGCAATAACAGACGGATTACTATCAATGATTTTGCGAAGTTCTGCAATATTAGTTACTCGTCCTTTGTTAACGCCAGTAATCAGATCTCCCTCTTGTAAGCTAAGTCGAGAAGCAGGTGAATTTTTAGCAATCTTTTCAATTAAAACACCTTTTTGACCTTTTATTTCACCATTACTAAGTGTTGCACCATCAAGAGCAGTATGCAATGATTTTGCTTCGGTTACTGCCTCATCGCTATTTTTGAGTTTTACCTCAACAGACATTTGTTTACCATCTCGAATTAAGCCTAATTTTACAGTTCGCCCAGCACCAGTTGTGGCAATTTTTGCACGTAATTCAGCAAAACTATCAACGGGTTTACCGTCCATTGAAATAATAATATCGCCAGATTTAATTCCTGCAGCTTGTGCGGCTGAATTTTCAATCACTTCACTAACGAAAGCACCTTTTTGAACATCAACATCAAATGCTTTCGCTATATCCGATGTCAGTTCATTACCTTTGATGCCAAGCACACCACGTTTGACCTCACCAAACTCAATAAGCTGCGATGTTAAACTTTTTACCATATTACTAGGAATTGCAAAGCCAATCCCAACATTACCACCATTTGGCGCAATAATCGCAGTATTAATACCAACGAGTTCACCATTTAAATTAACAAGTGCTCCACCAGAGTTTCCTTGGTTAATTGAAGCATCTGTTTGAATAAAATTTTCAAAACCATTCATATTAAGCCCACTGCGAGCCAAAGCTGAAATAATCCCCGAAGTAACAGTCTGACCAATACCAAATGGGTTACCAATAGCAACAGTATAATCACCAACCCGCAAATTATCAGAATCAGCCAATTTAATCGCCGTTAATTTTTTTGCATCATCAAGTTTAAGCAATGCTATATCACTTTGTGGATCTTTACCGATTAGCTTTGCTTTATATTCATGTCCATCATTAAGAGCAACCGTGATTTTATCGGCACTATCAATAACATGATTATTCGTCACAACATAACCTTTTTCAGCATCAATAATCACACCAGAGCCTAGACCTGTAAACACTCTTGATTGACTATCAGGGTAACCAAAAAAACGTCTAAATTCTTCTGGCATATTATTTTGCATTTGCGCAGTACCCTCAACCTTAATACTAACAACTGAAGGTAATACCGTTTCGAGCATAGGTGCCAAACTTGGCTGCTGTGTATTACTGTCGGTTGAGGTAGGAGGAAAAGAAGCATAAGCATCGGGATGTGATGCTAAACTTAACCCTAAACTTAACGCTATAATACTTAATAATTTTTTTTGTTGTTTTAATGAATTAATCATCTTATAACTCTCGCTTTCACAAAAATTTAATCTCTATAAAATTGCTTGACCATTAGGAAACGGCGAATAAAACCATAGTAGTTAAGATTTGTGTTCATCCGCTTTAAATAAACCAGAAGAATTATCCGAATAATCTCTAGGCTGCTTATCAAGTATCATTTCTTTTGTTTCATCTGAATCAGAGTTGGAATCAAAATCCAAAGATGCGGCTTTATCGCCATCAATAAATTGACTAGAATTTTCAGCCATATGTTGATAAAGGCGACGAAAATCTTTAGCCATACTATCCAATATCTCAGCACTATGAGAAAAATGTTTAGCAATCATTTGTTTTTGCGCTATTAATTCATCTTTTGTTTGTTCTAGCTCATGTTTAACTTTGGTATATTTACGAGCCTTAGGGCTAATAACGCTTACAAAAATAAAACCAATAATAAAACCAATTACTAATCCAATTATAAGATAAGTAAGCATATCTTTATCCATTATTCACTCCTTATATCTTCAAGATATATCATTTTATAAAATTGAAATCCAATTATCAGCACTTATTTTGCATGGTTAGCAAGTTTTATCAATTGTTTTTTTAACTTATCTGGTGCATTTTCCGCTAATGCATATAAAAACATGGCACTTTTAGCTGTCATCACACTCGATACTAAAGAGGACTTAACAGTCTGAGAATGGCGATGTGACAACTTGACCGAAATATCCGGATTAATCTGATATTGGATAGACGATAGAGACGGTAAGATATTTTTTCGTATCTCTGATATTAAATTACTTTGTTCATATTTCAGTCTCGTTAACCAGCCAGCAGTGCTTACCTCTAAAATCAATACGCCTTCGCGATAATTAGCCACTCGACATTGTTGATTCAATGGGGATGGCAATAAATCGTTAACCTCTTTAGCCAATGTTTTTAATGCATTAGTTCTTTCTTGGATCTTAGAAAAACAAGAGGCTTGAGTTATTATTGACGTCAATACTTGTGGCTCATTAAAACGCATATCTTGACTTCCTCTCCTTTCTTAATCAATAAAAAAAGTTTCTCCTAAAAGCTAAAAATAAGTATTAGTTTAATAATTTACCCTATTTATCGTCAAAAGTCTTATTGAAAAAATTTATTTACTGTTTTATAAAAATTTCTTTACTAATATGATGTTCAAAACTTCAGTTAAAAAAAATAGATAACTGATAATGGATTGAAATTTATCAGAAATACTAAAAAGATTAACTGCAATTTAAAGGCATTTTTTCATAAAAGTTTTATAAATCTGCAGATGGATAATCCTTTTTTTGATTGTAATTAATTCGCTTAATATTAGAATAATATTTAAAATCATTAATTAACATCTTGGTAAGCATTGTATCGTAATACATAAAATGCTATTAAAGCATAACTCTTTTGACATTTTATCCTGTTAAGCGTTATATTGTTTTTTGATATTTTCTACATCTATATCATTAAGCAGTTAAGCAGTTTTTTATAAGCAGTTTAAACTTAAGAGGTGTAATATGGGTATCTTAAATAACATTTTTTCTAAAGTATTTCCTAACGCTCAAGCAACAGTAGAAAATGCAGTTGATGCTGTGAAAGATAAAGTCGGAAACATCACAGCATCTGTCAAAGACACAGTATCAGATGGCTCAAAACAAATTCAAGATAAGGTCGAGCAAGGCACATCCGCAACTAATGTTGATGTCACCTCGATTCTTGATAATCTAGCTAAAAAGCATCCTGAAGCACTCAACTGGAAAACGTCTATCGTCGATTTATTAAAATTACTCGGTATAGATAGTAGCTTAGATGCACGTAAAAAGTTAGCACAAGAACTAAATTATACTGGCAGTACTGATGATACTGCAGCAATGAATACATGGTTAATTAAAGAAGTCATGAAAAAAATCGCTGAAAAAGGCGGTAACATTACTCATCTCTTTTCTTAATCGAACAATCTAAGATAATGACGATCCACCCAATCTTGGGTGGATTTTTTATAATATTCGATCAGCTATCCATTAACCATTTGTTATTAAATCAATAAACTAAGCCTTAAAAGCGTGTAATTGATTCATCGCAGCATTAACACCTTGAGATAATAAAATATCCGTACAGCGCACTGATTCATCAATAGCTTGATCAATCAATGCTTGCTCAGGTTTAGAGGGTTTGTTAAGAACGTAGCCTACCACTTTATTTTTATCACCAGGATGACCTATACCAATCCTTAATCGATGAAAATTTAAATTATTACCCAATTTGCTGGCAATATCTTTTAGCCCATTATGCCCACCATGACTACCACCAAACTTAAGTTTAGCTATACCTGGATTCAAGTCGAGTTCATCATGGGCAACTAATATTTCTTCTGGCTTTATTTGGTAAAATGACGCCATAACTTGCACCGCCTTACCACTTAAATTCATAAATGTAGTTGGAACTAATAAACGCACATCATGACCAGAAATATTGATTCGTGATGTGTAACCAAAAAATTTTGGTTCATTTTTTAATGATTGATTATAACGCTGAGCCACTTGTTCAACAAACCATGCGCCTGCGTTGTGCCTTGTTGCTGCATATTCATTGCCGGGATTGGCAAGTCCTACTATCAGTTTTATTGTTGTCATAATATTTTTATTGTCACTGATTTTATTGTGAAAAATGCCCCAAAAGGGGCATTTAACTCAATGAAAAAATAGATTATTGATGGAACATAGCTGAAATCGATTCTTCATTACTGATTCGACGAATTGCTTCAGCAAGCATACCTGACAATGTTAATTGACGAACATTTTTCAATGCTTTTACTTCAGCCGTTAATGGAATTGTATCGCAAACAACAATTTCATCAATAGCACTGCTTTTAATGTTACTCACTGCTTTACCTGAAAAAATTGGATGCGTTGCATAAGCAAACACTCTTTTTGCTCCTCGTGCTTTTAAAGCGTCGGCTGCTTTACAAAGTGTTCCTGCTGTATCAATCATATCATCAACTAAGATACAATCTCTATCTGCAACATCACCAATAATATTCATCACTTCAGCTTCATTTGCACGTTGACGGCGTTTATCAATAATCGCCATATCAGTATCATTAAGTAGTTTAGCTATCGCGCGAGCACGCACCACACCACCAATATCTGGAGATACCACAATTGGACGTTCAAATTGACGTTGTAACATATCTTCTAAAATAACTGGGCTAGCAAATACGTTATCCACAGGCACATCAAAAAAACCTTGAATTTGCTCTGCATGAAGATCAACGGTTAATACCCTATCAACACCAACAGTTGATAAAAAATCAGCGACAACTTTAGCGGTAATAGGCACACGAGCCGAACGAACTCGACGATCTTGCCTTGCATAACCAAAATAAGGAATAACCGCAGTAATACGACCAGCAGATGCGCGACGCATTGCATCGATCATGACGAGCAATTCCATTAAATTGTCATTGGTTGGAGCACAAGTTGATTGAATAATAAAAACATCTTCACCACGGACATTTTCATTGATTTGGACATTAACTTCACCATCACTAAAACGGCTTACAACAATGTCACCAAGAGAAGTATAAAGACGATTAGCTATACGTTTTGCTAGTTCGGGTGTGGCATTACCAGCAAAAAGCTTCATATCAGGCACGAGAAATCCTCAAGCATGTATTCATGATTACTTAATTCGTAATCGGTTAAATCGGGGCTACAATTATATAATCATTTATCTATCATGCTCAACCACAATATAAAAATAAATCAAAAATATTTGATAGCGGATTATAAACAACACAACTACTTTTTACAGATAACTGCAACAAGTTATAAGCAAGGTATAATCCGATAGGCAAGCTCAAGTCATCTGAGACAAATAGACGGATCTAGTTATTCTTTTATTTAAAAATTATAGTTCTATAGGGTATAACATAACATTATCTGGAGTAGTAAAAAATGATACATAGCTACCCATTTCACAGCTATCAGATGCTTCTATAAAAATAATATTTTTTCCAAGTGACAAAACTAAAAGACCTTGATCTTCACAAGATATCACTTTTGCATTAAAAACTATGTGGTTATCAATTAAATTGATACTACAATTATGTTTTTCTGCAAGGATTATATTTTTATCCCACTCAAAAAAATCATTGATTTCTAATTCAATATGATAAGAAGTATTAGATAATAGTTTATTATCTTGCCAATGAGCAGCACCATGACCTAAATCAGATTTGAATGTGACTAAATGCTCGCCTATTTTACCGTTTAAAGTAATTTTCATTTTGTAATACTATATTCTAACTTAGATAAAATACACTAACTCATACAAATTTTTAGGAAATAGCTACACCCTAAGCTTATCGATAAAAGTCGCAACTTATTACTTTCAATATATTAATTAGTTACATTCACGAGTATTCTCAGGTTTGCAATTTTACTTGTCCACTTTTTTGACTAAGATTGATGTAGCTAGTTTGGTCATTGTTACAGAAAACCTTCCTCTTTCAATTTAGCAAGTACTTCGCGCCCTTTTTCAGATAACTCCATTTTTTTTAAATAAATAATAAGCCTGTTTTGTGGAGTCATTGATATACTTTTTGGATACTTTATGAAAGAATCTAATGCTTCATCAGGGAAAGGAATATTAGGATTATTATATTCATCTTCATCAGGATTATAATCATCTTCAATTTCTGTTCTGGTAATCATGGATAAAAATGCATCAAAGGAATTTGCGACAAGCTTTAAATTAGTATTTTGTTCTAGATAACCATTTTTTACAGACAAGTCAAAATAGAGATCATTAACTTCATGATCCCAATAATAAACTTCGCCATTTGGGCTTAAGCAAAGTAGATCACCATAATTAAGCGTGGCTATGGCAAAATAATTTTCGGGTATTCTATCTAAATAAGTATCATTAATCTCAATGAGATCTTCATAATATTTCTTTGAAAAACCCAAAATGACCTCTAAGGGCAATGATTCTCCATCACAATCAATACAGTAGTCAAAATTAACCTCAGTATTAAAAACAACTACATTATATTTTTTCAAGAAATCAATATAAGTATTGTTTGAATCTATTTTTAACTTTAACTTTGAAATACGTTTATCAATGTCCTTTGGAACATTGTATTTTGATTTAAACATGTTAACTCCTAATATTTTCATGAATAAAAATGAATGCGTTACTGGTATTAAGAAAGCTATTATGAAATTTTAGCGCCAAAATAATCATATAATTTTTATCGACATTATACCAGTCTGATGGAACGTTATAAAACTATCTGTTACAGCATTAAACCCTTGGTTAAATTTGAAAATCTATCGACAATAAGTTAAGACGACAAGCGGAATGTTTACTTTTTAGGCTGTAATTTTTTGTAAAAAATATTCAGGATTCTATACCGTTTGGTGATTAATTGAGATTTAGCTGTATTCCATTTGTTAGATTCACAAGATAGAAAATTATTTATTCAATATTATCATACGGTAAACAACATAAAACGATTTCGGGAAAGGCGTCTTATGCGTTTTTAAAGAATTATTTTAATCATGAAGTGTCAACAACTCGGCCTTTTTCTACACTTTAAGGATATTTAATGTGCTATAAGAAAATTTAATTTATTACCTGCTAATTTTCCATTTTTTTCTCATTAAGAATATTAGTAAATAAACGATGTATATTCTGACAAAACATTGAATTTTCAATTAAATCAGGTAATACAAGCACATAATAAAATACATGCTGAAAATGTAAATTTATATCATAAGGCTCAAAATCTGAATCATTATCAAACTTAAACAAAGTCGCAGTTCCATGTAGCTTTGTACTTTTTGCCTCAATGCAAAAACAGCCCTCACCATTAATATCTAAATTGTAGCCATACTCAAGGTGATGATTTTGCATCTCATCATTTTTATAACAAAATAGAAATTCAACATTTCGAAAACAACTTCGCTCACATTGATAATTCATTGATGCTAATTTTTTGAACCATGCAGAAAACACATCATCTATGGATTTATTAGTATAAAATCCATACATAACTCCAGTCCATTCAGCCATATGTCTCTCCTAAATAATTTTTTATTCAAATTTATTATTTTTTCTAAATTCATCCAATTTTAATGCATCTGGGGAAAAATCATCAATATATCCTAATAAGTATATATCGGTTTTATTATTTACCTCAGCTAACCATTGTCAAAAATGATTAAAAATCAAATCATCTTTTTCAGTTTGCAGCAAAAAAACCATGACCAATAGTGTAAGAGTCAGATAATATGTTTAGTGCATTAAGAAACTCATCTTTATTTTTAATAATCCAACTTATAGGTAAATTCATCATCATATCGATAAGTTTTAATTCATCGCTATAGTCCATCAATGAGGATTTATTGTTAAAAAAGTGGTAAAGTATATTATCTTCCATATTTGGCATCACATCATTGTTAATGAACAAAAGAACTATGATATAAAATAATGTATTAATTGAGATTATTTTATACCTCAAGCAATATAACCTTTTTAATATACCGCCTACTTTATGTGTAGACGGAATAAGAAAAGTCACTAGATTATAAAAAATTGATACATTAATTTTTAAATGAATGAATGGGAGCAGGAATTCGCCCACCACGATTGATGAAATCATATGAGCCAAATTTGCTTACCTGCATGACTGGTGCATGACCTAGTAAGCCACCAAATTCGATATTATCGCCAACTTTTAACCCCACCGCAGGAATAATTCGTATCGCGGTTGTTTTATGGTTAATCACCCCTATTGCAGCCTCATCAGCAATAATCGCTGAAATAGTTTCAGCTGGCGTATCGCCTGGAATAGCAATCATATCAAGCCCAACAGAGCATACACAGGTCATCGCTTCAAGTTTTTCAAGATTTAGTGCACCGTTATTGACAGCATCAATCATACCTGCATCTTCAGAAACAGGAATAAATGCACCACTTAACCCACCAACATGACCACATGCCATTACGCCACCTTTTTTAACAGCATCATTAAGCATGGCTAGTGCCGCCGTTGTGCCATGCGTGCCGACTGCTTCTAACCCCATTTCTTCTAAAATATGGGCAACCGAGTCACCAATGGCTGGCGTTGGTGCTAATGATAAATCGACAATGCCAAATTTAACACCTAAACGTTCAGAAGCTTCTTTACCAACCAGTTGTCCCATTCGTGTAATTTTAAATGCGGTTTTTTTGATGGTTTCGGCAACAATATCAAAAGGTTCACCTTTAACTTTTTCCAACGCTCGCTTAACTACACCCGGTCCACTAACCCCCACATTAATCACACAATCTGCTTCGCCAATCCCATGAAAAGCACCTGCCATAAAAGGGTTATCTTCAACCGCATTGGCAAACACAACTAACTTAGCACATGCCATACTACTATTATCTGCCGTTAATTTCGCCGCTTCTTTGATAATATGCCCCATTTGCTTTACGGCATCCATATTAATTCCCGTTTGGGTAGAACCCACATTAACTGATGAGCAAACCCGTTCGGTTTGTGCTAGTGCTTGAGGAATGGATTTAATTAAAATTTCATCGCCTTTATGATAGCCTTTTTGCACCAGTGCTGAAAAGCCACCAATAAAGTTCACGCCCACCGCTTTGGCCGCTTCATCAAGTGTTTTGGCAAACGCGACATAGTCTTTATCATCGCTTGCGCCAGCAATTAATGATATGGGTGTGACAGAAATACGCTTATTAATAATTGGAATACCGAATTCTGAGGTAATCTCATCGCCGACTTTGACCAAATTTTTAGCTAACCGTGTGATTTTGTCATAAATTTTTTGGCGTGCTTTTTCACCATTACTATCAATACAATCAAGGAGAGAAATACCCATGGTTATTGTACGGATATCGAGCTTTTCTTCCTCAATCATTTTAATGGTTTCGAGGATCTGTTTTGTTTCCATTAGAACTATCCTTTTAAATAAACAACGAATTAATATTACAAACGATGCATAGCATCAAAAATTTCTTCACGTTGTAAGTTGACCTTGACCTTAAGCTTATCGCCCGTTTGGATAAGAGCTGTTTTTACCTCATCAAATGACACTTTAATTTTAGATAAATCAAGTAACATAATCATCGTAAAATATTCATCCATAATGGTTTGGCTGACATCTAAAATATTAATATCTAATTCATACAATTGTTGGCTAATACCGGCAATAATTCCCGTTTGATCTTTCCCGATGACGGTTAAAATGGTTTTCATAATACACTCCGCACAAATTTTAGACATTTAAAAGGTATTTATTAAGCTAACTATAATAGCATCTTCAAAAATTATCGAAATAGGAGTAGATTGTTTTTTCATTAAAGCAAAAAAATTATCACAATAACAGAAAGGGCGATATTATGGTTAATTTCCAAAAATCCAATAAATTGGAACATGTTTGTTATGACATTCGTGGACCAATTCTTGAACATGCTAAACGACTAGAGGAAGAAGGACAAACTATCCTTAAACTCAACATTGGAAACCCCGCCCCTTTTGGTTTTGCAGCACCTGATGAATTATTAGTTGATGTGATTAGAAATTTATCTTCTTCACAAGGTTATTGTGATTCCAAAGGGCTTTATTCTGCCCGTAAAGCAATTATGCAACATTATCAAGCCCGAGGAATTAACAGTTTAGATGTTGAAGATATTTATATTGGTAACGGTGTATCGGAACTAATAGTACAATCTATGCAAGCCTTACTTAATAGTGGTGATGAAATACTTGTTCCTATGCCGGATTATCCATTATGGACAGCGGCTGTTAGTTTATCTAGTGGTAATGCGGTGCACTATCTTTGTGATGAGGAAGCAAACTGGTCACCTGATCTAGAAGATATCAAACAAAAAATCACACCCAAAACCAAAGGAATTGTGATTATTAATCCCAATAACCCAACTGGTGCGGTTTATAGCAAAGATGTGTTACTTGAAATCGCAGAAATTGCTAGACAACATAATTTAATTATTTTTGCTGACGAAATTTACGATAAGATTTTATATGATGATGCGGAGCATTATTCAATTGCAGCACTAGCGCCAGACCTCTTTGTGGTGACAATGAGCGGTTTATCAAAAACCTATCGAGTAGCAGGTTTTAGGCAAGGTTGGATGGCGCTTTGTGGTCCTAAGCATCATGTAAAAGGCTATATTGAAGGGTTAAATATGCTGGCATCAATGCGCTTATGTGCCAATGTACCATTACAACATGCTATTCAAGGGGCGTTAGGAGGCTATCAAAGCATTAACGAATTTATTGTACCAGGTGGGCGACTATATGATCAGTGTATGTTGGCATGGCGCTTGCTCAATGACATCCACGGCGTTTCATGCACTAAACCACAAGGTGCATTGTATCTATTTCCCAAATTAGATCAGAAAAAATTTAATATCCATAACGATCAAAAATTGGTATTAGACTTTTTATTACAAGAAAAAGTGTTACTTGTACAAGGAACCGGTTTTAATTGGCATAAACCCGATCACGTTAGAATTGTTGCTTTACCGCATACCGGAGAACTTCAAGATGCGATCGGAAGATTTGCCAAATTCCTGTCTTCTTATAAGCAATAAAAACAGTAGTACCTTTTGTTTATTGCCCTCTAAGTGTATTGGTTGATGGAGCACTTCATCAATTCAGCAACTAATACCACTATCGAACACAATAAATACTATATAAAAAAGCGTCTTTAGTGACGCTTTAGATTAGAAACGACTGTGCTTATTTTTTTAGTTCAGCAAGTTTTTTACGAATATTAGCAGCACGATCTGATGAAGATGGATGGCTACTTAAGATTGACGAATCACCGCCACCTAATTTATCAAAAGCAGTTGCAAGACCTGCTGGATTAATTTTTTTCTTAATTAAGTAATCGAAAGAATAATTATCCGCATCTTGTTCTTGTTTTTGTGAAAACTGAGAGTTAATCACTGCTGTCGCTAAAGCACCTAAGCTAGATTTAGATAATTTAGCAACTGCTGCATTACCTGATACAGCGGCTGCATCACGAGCAATTTCGGTTGCATATTGTACTTGAATCGCCTTTTTGCTGTGACCTAAAGCAACGTGACCTAATTCATGACCTAAAACACCTTCAATTTCATTGTCAGTCATCATGTCCATTAAACCACTATAAACACGAACACAACCATTAGCCATTGCCCAAGCATTAACATCTTTTGTAATGTATACTTTATAGTTAATTGGAGTTCCATCTAAATTGTTACCAAGTGCTTTAGCAATTTTTTTTAATCGTTTAGCATAAGCACTTTTTGCTGGAGCAACTTTTGATTGAGCATCCATTTCAGCACAAGCTTGTTTAGCTAAGTCTTTTACATCATTATCACTAAGTGTTGCAGCTTTTAAACCTTTCATTCCTAAGTTAACTGCATCATTAGGATTCATGTTACAGCCAGCTAGAGACATTGCTGCAACTAAAGGTAGTGCAACTAACAATGTTTTTTGGGTATTTTTCATGCTATTTTCCTTATATTAATATAAATTTCAATTGCCTAATTTCTTTTAGACGGTTGGAATTTTAACGCAACTATCATAATAATCAACAAATAATTACTTGCTTAGGCATTATGAGGGCTTTAGACTAATGCCTCATTTGTTAAGGAACACAATTATGCAACTATCCGATTTTGATTTTTATCTTCCCAAAGAGCTGATTGCCAAACATCCTTCAAAAACCAGAAGTGCATGTCGACTTTTATCACTAGATAGCCATACAGGTAAAATTGAAGATAATGTATTTACTGATATTATCGACAAAATAAATCCGGGTGATTTACTGATTTTTAACAACACAAAAGTAATTCCTGCTCGCGTGTATGGTAAAAAAGCTTCAGGAGGAAAAATCGAAATCTTAATTGAAAGGATATTAGATAATAACCGAGCGCTTGCACATATTAAGGCATCAAAATCACCCAAAGTAGGCGCAGAACTAATATTAGGAGAAGATGCATCTACTCATGTTACGATGCTAGCACGCCACGATACTTTATTTGAGTTACAGTTTCCTGATGATGTACTTAGCATTTTAAATAAAATTGGTCATATTCCATTACCGCCTTATATTGATCGTCCAGATGATGAACAAGACCGTGAAGTTTATCAAACCGTCTATAGTAAAGTGCCCGGTGCCGTCGCCGCCCCCACTGCCGGTCTTCATTTCGATAAACCTTTATTAGAAAGACTAAAACAAAAAGGGGTTGAAATGGCATTTGTTACTTTACACGTTGGCGCAGGAACTTTTCAACCAGTTAGAGTTGAAAATATTCAAGCGCATATTATGCATTCAGAATATGCCGAAGTACCAGGCTCAGTTGTGGATGCCGTATTAGCATGTAAAGCGAGAAACAATAAAGTAATTGCTGTGGGAACAACGTCGGTTCGCGCTTTAGAAAGTGCTGCGCAAAGAACAGGTGAAATAGCGCCTTTTTTTGCCGATACGCAAATTTTTATTTATCCAGGCTACCAATTTAAGGTTATTGACTCCCTCATCACCAATTTTCATCTACCAGAATCAACGTTGATTATGCTTGTTTCTGCATTTGCTGGTTACCAAAATACCATGAATGCTTATCAACATGCAGTTAAAGAAAACTATCGATTTTTTAGTTACGGTGATGCTATGTTTATCACTGATCTGAGTAATCAATCTTAATGAAATATTAAATAGATAGCCAATCTGATTTGAATTAATCTCAAATCAGATTGGTTATTTTCAATTAACTACTCAGATATTTATTTACCGTTTATTCTATTAATAATATTTGTTATGCGTTTTTTGCTTGAAGGGTGAGATGTTGGATTATTTGTTGAATGAATAGGCACTTTTACTAGCATTTCAACTAAACTCATCGGATCAATATTTTGACTGACTAATAAATCAAAAGCATAATTATCAGCTTCGACTTCATATTGTTGAGCAACTTCTTCTTTCGCAATAATAACAAGTTCGTCAATGTTATCAGTAAATTCAATATAAGGGGCTTGTAGAAATAAACTAACTGCATGTTTGAGCGCTATATGCGCCTGTTCGTGAGCAAGTACTGCTTGTAACTCATTATCATTTAACAATTTTATTAAGCCACTGTTGACACGTATACAGCCATTAGCGGTAGACCATGCATTAGGCTCGGTATTAATATAGACTTTATAATTTATCTCAATATTATTCGCTTTTGTGGGTAAGGTTTTAGCAATTTTATTTAGCCTTTGGCTTAATGCATGGTCGTCAGCGGCGATCACTGCCCGCTTATCTATTTCAATGCAAGCAAGCTCGCTAATGGCAAATATATCATTTTCAGAGAGCGATTTAAGCCGTTCTGAGATAATGACTTTTGGATAAGTCTTATCTTGGATCTGACAGCCAGTGATTAGAAACATCAACAAACACGACAAGAATAAAATAATGCGTTTCAAACGATTCAAAGCCCCTTCAAATATTGTTTATTCCAGTCAGGCGCGATAAACTAGGCCCTGTAAATTAATGATACGGCTACGTATTATAACAATAATTCGCGCCAAACTGTTTATTTGGTCGCAAGAGGTTAATAAAAAATGAAATTTGAATTAGATAATACCGACGGATTAGCTCGTCGAGGACGTATGAAATTCGATCGTCGCGGAGTCGAATATACTGTTGAAACCCCAGCCTTTATGCCTGTTGGTACTTATGGCACGGTAAAAGGTATGACACCTGAAGAGGTTGCCGCGACCGGCGCTCAAATCTTGCTCGGTAATACATTCCATTTATGGTTAAGACCGGGACAAGAAATCATGCGTAAACATGGTGATTTACATGATTTCATGCAGTGGCATGGCCCAATTCTAACCGATTCGGGTGGGTTTCAAGTTTTTAGTCTTGGAGATATTCGTAAGATTAAAGAAGAAGGCGTCTATTTTCGTAATCCGATTAATGGCGATTCTATTTTCTTATCACCTGAAATTTCAATGGAAATTCAATACGACTTAGGTTCAGATATTGTCATGATTTTTGACGAGTGTGCGCCCTTTCCTGCTGAGTGGGATTATGTCAAAAAATCAATGGAGATGTCATTGCGCTGGGCAAAACGAAGTCGCCAGCGATTTGATGAATTAGGCAACAAAAATGCGTTATTTGGTATCGTGCAAGGTGGTATTCATCAGGAGTTACGTGATATCTCAATTAAAGGGTTAACCGAAATTGGTTTTGATGGCTATGCGGTTGGGGGATTAGCTGTTGGTGAGCCTAAAGCAGATATGCACCGAATTTTAGAGGGTACTTGTCCACAATTACCTGCCGATAAGCCTCGTTACCTAATGGGAGTGGGTAAGCCTGAAGATTTAGTTGAAGGTGTACGCCGAGGGATTGATATGTTTGACTGTGTGATGCCGACACGCAATGCGCGCAATGGTCACTTATTTGTCACAAATGGCGTGATTAAAATCCGCAATGCGAAATATAAAGACGACACCACACCGCTTGATCCGCATTGTGATTGTTATACCTGTAAACATTACACAAAATCTTATCTTCATCACTTAGATAAATGTGGAGAGATTTTAGGTGCACGTTTAAATACCATCCACAATTTACGTTATTATCAACGCTTAATGGCAGAAATTCGTGAAGCGGTTGCCAACAAACGTTACGAAGATTTTGTTGTCGAATTTTATCAACGCATTGGCAAAACGCCTGCGCCTTTATCAAAATAAACACATAACAGGCATAATTTTTTGCAGTAGGTATTGACACTTTTTAGTTAGCGCAGTATTATGCGCTTCCTAACGGCGAGTAGCGCAGCTTGGTAGCGCAACTGGTTTGGGACCAGTGGGTCGGAGGTTCGAATCCTCTCTCGCCGACCAATTTCATAAAAAAGCCTACTTGAATGAGTAGGCTTTTTTATTTAACTCTGTTTTGGCTGAATTTAAATGAATGATGCTTTGTACAAAGCTAGCTAATACTGTTTTTGCAATACAATAAAAGAAGCGATACTTATCAAGTCAGCACATTTCATTTTATTATTTCAGACTAACAAAAACTATAAACTATCTCTTGATTGAATCATCGGCGCTAAGGCTGAGAAGTCTGATTGATAATTAGTTTCATTTCTTAACTGATTTAACAATAAATTAGCTATATATTTGCCAATTTGCTTAGACGGCTGCGCAACGGTTGTTAATGGTGGAAGACTGACTTTACTAAACTCGCTATCGCCAAACCCACTTACCGCTAATTGATATGGAACGCCTATGTGCCGCCGTTGACACTCATAAAGCACGCCACATGCTAATTCATCTGTCGTACAAATTAAGGCTTCGATATCAGGCCAGTTCAAAAGTACATCCGGTAGTAATTCACTTCCTGTACTAAAATTAGCAGGCTTTGCAGCATGTATGACCCTATGTGTAGATAAATGGTGATTTAGCATTGCTTTATGCCAGCCATGTAACCGTTGTTGAAAAAGGTAGTATTGCTGGTTAGCGCAAAGCAAACCAATAGATCGATAACCTTTTTTGATCACATGCTCAGTCAACATATACATTGCTAAACTATCATCCAATCCCACATTCAGATTAGTTAATTCATCATATTGCTTGCCAATATTCATAACTTGAACGGTTTTATTTCGAGCTAACTGTCGAATAAAATCATCACTTTCAACATAAAAAAGGAGTATTGCTTCAAGATTATGGCTATATAGTGTATTTAATAATTGTGATTCACATTTAAGATAGTGGTAAGATTCAATGATTAATATAGTATATCCTTCTTGTGCCAAGCTTGCTTGTAACGCATTAAGTAACATTTGAGTGGCGTGATCATAGATCTTAGTCGTTATAATTGCGATGACCTGATTAGCCGATGCGGATGCTAACAAGCTAGCTGCAACATTTGGTTTATACCCTAACGTATCAATGGCAATTTGAATCTTTTTACGAAGTTTATCAGAGACACGCTCTGGACTACGCAAAGCACGAGATACCGTCATAGAGCCAACACCCGCAAATTTAGCCACATCAAATAAAGTAACCTGTCCTGTACTTCTGCGTTTTTTTATATCCTGCATCTTTCACTCCAATTGCATGTCAATGATAGCCAATTAACAGTGGATGTATCATAACCTCATAAAAGGTTATGGATCTGTCTTTTAAATCACAATTTTTTAAATAATATTATTCGGCAAAAGTAGGCGTTTTCTGATTAATTTATTGAAAATGTTAACTACATCACATAATGGATGAAAATTTTATCAACTTTGATAGCGCTATCACATTTCTTATTTTTTTTTATTTCTATTATTACGCGGTGTGTTAATTTCCTAATAAGCTCTCAATGAGATCAAATTTAGCGGAGGAAAAATGTTAGCAAAATGGTTAACTAGCCAAACGGTCAATATTGTTGATTCAATCGATGATTGGCAAACAGCGATACAACTTTGTGCAAAACCGTTATTACAAAATAACACTATTTCACCTGATTATATTCAAGCCATTTTCAAATTACATGAATCAATTGGCCCTTATTATGTCTTGGCTCCAGGTATTGCGATGCCACATGCAAGACCAGAACAGGGCGTAAACCAATTAGGTCTATCAATGCTATTGGTCAAAAAAGGCGTCAAATTTAATTCAGAAGAAAACGATCCTGTTTATTTAATTACTTTATTAGCAGCAAGTGATAGTACTAGTCATATTGAAATATTAACTCAATTGGCAGCACTATTTGGTACACAAAATGATATCCAGACAATTTTTAATGCGCAAACCCCTGCTCAAATATTGTCTGTTATCAACCATTATTAAATTTAATTAAACTCAATAAAAGGATAAACAAAATGAAAATTATGGCAGTTTGTGGTTCAGGTCTTGGTAGTAGCTTTATGGTTGAAATGAACATCAAAAAAGTTCTTAAAAAATTAAACATTGATGCAGAGGTTACACATGCCGATCTTGCTTCAGCAACACCAGATCAAGCTGATTTATTTGTCATGACAAAAGATTTAGCTGCCAGTTCAGGTATTCCTGACAATAAATTAGTTGTACTAAACAATATTATTGATATCAATGATTTAGAATCAAAACTTGTTGAACATTTTGCTAAGTACTAATCAACCTATGAGGTGTTGCCATGATTCAAGAAATCGTAAAATTTATTGTAGATATTTTAAAAGTACCTGCGATATTAGTCGGTTTAATTGCGATGGTTGGGCTAATTGCCCAACATAAATCATTTGCTGATACCGTAAAAGGCACAGTTAAAACAATTTTAGGTTTTTTGGTATTAAGTGGTGGTGCAAGTGTACTTATTAGTGCAATTACCCCACTAGGCATAATGTTTGAACAAGCTTTTAAATTACAAGGTATCATTCCTAATAATGAAGCCATTGTTTCTATGGCATTAAATGAATTCGGTGCAGCAACAGCATTAATTATGGCATTGGGTATGATCGCCAATATTGTGGTCGCACGGTTTACACGCTTAAAATTTATTTTTTTGACAGGACATCATACGTTTTATATGGCTTGTATGATTAGTATTATTTTAACCGTAGCGGGTTTTCAAGGCTGGCAACTCGTGTTCACAGGTTCATTAGTTCTGGGATTAATTATGGCATTTTTCCCTGCGTTAGCACAACCACATATGCGTAAGATTACCGGTAATGATGATGTTGCATTTGGACATTTTGGTACTTTAGGTTATGTGTTAGCCGGGTGGCTTGGGCAAGCTGTGGGTAAAAACTCTCGTTCAACCGAAGAGATGAATTTACCTAAAAACTTAAGCTTTTTGCGAGATAGCTCAATTTCAATCTCATTAACAATGATGATTATCTATCTCATTTTAGCAATATCTGCTGGTGCAAGCTATGTCGAAACCAATCTAAGCAAAGGTGATAATTATTTAGTTTATGCAATTATAGAAGCAATTACATTTGCTGCCGGAGTATTTATTATTCTTCAAGGTGTGCGATTAATTCTAGCTGAAATTGTACCTGCCTTTACAGGTTTTTCGGAAAAATTAGTCCCTAATGCCAAACCGGCTCTTGATTGCCCTGTAGTATTCCCATATGCACCTAATGCAGTACTCATTGGTTTTTTATTTAGCTTCCTTGGTGGTTTAGTCGGATTATTTGTTCTAGGGCAATTAGACTTAGTCCTTATATTGCCGGGTGTTGTTCCCCATTTCTTTTGCGGTGCTACTGCTGGCGTATTTGGCAATGCAACGGGAGGACGTTGTGGGGCAATGCTAGGCGCGTTTGCGAATGGTTTATTAGTCACATTTTTGCCTGTTATGCTATTACCAGTATTAGGATCACTAGGTTTTGCTAATACGACTTTCTCGGATGTCGATTTTTGTGGTATTGGAATTATTCTTGGTAATATGGCTAAATGGTTTAATAAAGATATGATAATGGGTATTTTTATGGCTATTTTTGCCATATTAGTTATTTATAATTATGTAGCTAAACCTAAAGTGGATGCAAAAAATTAAGCGTACTTACTATAGCCTCTAATCATATTAGGGGCTTTATCCAAGCGATTAATATCGAAAAATTAAAAATTATGGCAACGAAAATAACCCAATCATAAGCAAAATGCCATTCTTGCTTTATATTAACTATCAAAAATTTTTCATTTACAACCACTATATCCAACCATAAGATTAAACATTTAGGCATAAAAAAGAAAGAAATAAACATGAACAATACCAAACAAGCGAGTATTTATGTTAATAAACATATTTCTCTACAACCACCAGCAAAAGAGCTCGCTGCTGAGTTGTATCGTGTTATAGATTTTAACTGAGATTATTTTAGCCAATTTATGGCATGGTCTAAGTTTGTGATTCACCCAAAAGATACCGCTGATTTCTTAGATTCTTGTTTAGCAAAACATCAAAATAATCAGTCAAAAAATTATGTCATTATGTTGAATAATTATGCTGTAGGGATGCTTTCTTTTAATCAAATCGATCAAAATAATAAAACAGCCTACCTTGGTTATTGGTTAGATAGCCGAGTTCAAGGACAAGGGATTATGACACAAGCCATTAATGCCCTAACAAAATATTATGCGACAAAGCGAATCATTAAACGCTTCGTTATTAAATGCTCTGTTGCAAATAGACAAAGCAATGAAGTGGCCAAACGATGTGGTTTTAGCTATGAAGGTACACTTAAGCAAGCTGAGTATTTAAATGATACTTTTTACGATCAACACATTTATAGTTTAATTTCGACTTATCTTTAACAGTGTTATCTTAATTAAAAGAAACCAAAAACTTTTGGTTTCTTTTATTGCCACGATAAAATAGCATCAAACAAACTATTTAATCAGCCACCACAATACTATTTACTAGCCATACCGCCATAAATGATTAACATAGCAACAACAGCTATTGCCAATATCGCAGTAGTATATTGGGTTTTGAAACGATACTTTTTCACTTCACCAACTGAAAGATCTCTATTTTGGTTCTTACTTTGATAGTAATAGTACATTGGTAAACCTAGTAACGTTAGCACTATTGAGGCAATACCATTTTCTGTTTGATGAACCAGCATACCATAGATGACATAAAGAGATCCTGTAATAGCAATAATAGGAATAACGGGGTAGCCAATGACTTTATAAGATCTTGGTATAGTAGGGTATTTTTTTCTAGCTATAATAACACCAACAAACGTTAATAAATAAAAAACCCAAATCGAAAACATCGAAATTTCAGACAAACGATCGGCATCTAATAATACCGAGTATAAAAATGAAAAAACGACAAGGACTAAAATTGCATTTACCGGTGAACGACTGTCTTCATCTATTGTGCTTAAATAACGTGCACCAACAATATTGCCGCGCTCAGCCATACTAAAAATAGTACGTGATAATGTCATAATATAGCCATTAATTCCGCCTAAAATTGACACCATAATACCAACTGCAACCAAATTACCACCTAAATGCCCAAATAGGCGTTGTGATGCAACAGAAGAAGCGTCATGTCCTAATGAGACCATTTCTTGAACTGGAAAAATTTTAAATAAGGCAATATTGATACAAGCGTAAACAATGACTAAAAATATAATTCCCAAAATAATGGCTTTAGGCAATACTTTAGCTGGCTTATTAATTTCACCCGCAACCGATGCCACTTGAGCCCAACCATCATAGGCAAATAATGTCGCTAAAATCGCAACAGCAAAAGGGGCATATGTCTCAATCCCTTGACCACTAGCACTAAATAATGCAACTTGCCCATTTCCTTCACATAATCCAAATATCGCCAATAACATTATTGGAACCAATTTACAAGCCGTCGCAATAGTTTGAAGATACCCCGCTTCTTTGACACCAATTGCATTAATAAAAGCAATAAAACCTAATGCTCCAGCACCTACTGCCATTTTGTACGTATTTTCAATATCAAATAATGAACAAAACACCGAACTAAAATAACCCACTAATGCACCAATCAAAGCAGGTGAAAAAATCACTGTCATCATCCAACCATAAAGATGAGAAATTTTAGCGCCATAGATTTTTTCTAAATAAACGAGCATTCCCCCAGTTTTTGGAAACATTACGCCGAGTTCACAAAGTGTTAACCCGCCACAAATAGAAATAACACCACCAATTACCCATGCTAACAGTGCATAATGATAATCACCTGCTACCTCTAATACTGCAGGCGGTTTCATAAAAGCGCCTGCTCCTAAAACCATTCCCACAACCAGTGATAATGCAGAAACTAAACCAAGATCTTTCCGCAAGTTATTTTCTAAATTGTGATCTGCCATAAAGATCCCCTTAAATATATAAATAAACGTGAAAAATTTAGTTATGATAGGGATTTATTTATAAAATACAAGCAAGATTCATTTTAGTTAATTAAAAAGTTTCAAAAATCAGAATGCTAAAATAAACAAAAAGTCAGCACAAAGCTGACTTTTTATTCGCTATTTTTTGAAAATTTATTTCTTTTTCTTCATTTTCATATCAACAACCATACGACCTCGAATTTTACCTGCTTTCATTTCCTCTATCATATCATTGATATCTTCCAAAGGTCTTTTTTCGACTATGGGCACAACTTTACCTTCGGCACTAAATTGAAATGCTTCAGCTAAATCTTCACGAGTACCAACCAGTGAACCTAAAACTTGAATACCATCTAATACTGTTTTAGGAATACTCAAATCCATATTTTCAGAAGGCAAACCCAATGCAACTACACGTCCTAAAGGGCGCACTGAATTGATAGCTTGATTGAATGCAGTTTTAGTAACCGAGGTCACAACAGCGCCATGCACACCACCTGCGGTGTGCTCTTTTATATAAGCCCCCACATCCTCAACTTTCTTAGGATTAACGACTAAATCCGCACCTAGTTTTTTGCATAATTCCAGTTGACTATCACTGTTACTGATTGCAACGACTTTATTGTTAAATACTTTTTTACCATACTCAATAGCAAGTGTACCTAATCCACCAATACCAAATACAGCAAGCCATTGACCTGGTTTTGTATTCGCCACTTTAATCCCTTTATATGTCGTTACACCTGCGCATGTCACGCTAGTTGCTTGTGCAGGATCGAGCCCTTCTGGCACTTTAACAGCATAATCCGCTTTAACAATGCATTGTTCTGCCATACCGCCATCAACGCTATAACCAGAATTTAACGCATTTCGACAAAATGTCTCATTACCTGAAATACAATACTCACAAGTACCGCAACCAGCATGAAACCAAGCAATACTGACACGATCACCTATTTTCAAACTTTTTACATCAGGCGCAATTTTAGTCACAATGCCAACGCCTTCATGACCAATAACTCGCCCCGGTTTTTTACCAAAATCACCCGATGCCACATGGATGTCTGTATGGCAAAGGCCACAATATTCAACATCAACGAGTGCTTCTCCTGCTTGTAAAGGGCGAACAGGGATATCTTTAATTTCGACTTGACCGTCACACTCTTGTCTAATAACTGCTGCTTTCATTTTTTCTCCTAGCAAATTTTAAAATTAAAATATCATTGATTTTATTTTAACCTAATCCTGCTTAAAAAATTTGAGTTGTTTCACAATTTTACTAAATCGTATTGATGTTTTAATAAACTATACTAAAACGTAGCCTTTCCTGAAACTTTTTGACAAAATAAGATGGATATATCGTTTAAATGAATAAAGCAGGCAGATATGAATGTAAGGTAAGTCAGCTAAATGGGAAGCAAGAACAAATTTTTATACTTCCCATTTACCATTATAAAATAATCAACTCTACGATTAGCATTTGTTATGCAAGATCTTTAGCAATATATTTTTGGCTGTTATTATTAATGAATAAAAATAACCCAATCAATGCACCGAAACCAAATAATCCAATAACATAGATAGCTGGCGCCATTTTGCTCATAAAATCACTCAAAAAAGAGATCAACAAAGGTGTTAATCCGCCCGCAATGGCGTAAGCCATATTAAATGAAAACGATACGCCACTGTAACGAATCTGAGTAGGAAACACGGTCACCATAAAATAAGCAAAAGAACCTACAATACCAACACTCAAACCCGCTAACGAATAAGTCATAAATAAAAGGTGCGGGTTATCTAATGAGAGGTAAAAAATAGCGATAACAACAGTTGCAATAGCACAACCGATTAATATCACTTTCCCCATAGCAAATTTATCCATCATCATGCCATAAAATGTACAACTTATAATAAGGCCAATAATTGCTAATATATTGCCCTGTAACGCATCGACTGGTGAGTAGCCAAATTGCTTTTGTAATAAAATTGGCGTCATTAGCATAATAACCATAATCCCCGCAGACAGCACCCAAGTGAGTAACATGGATAAAATAGTCTGAGGTAAATACTCCGTCAACACAGTAATAACCGGTATTTTTTTAGCTAATTCTTGTTGTTTGCGTTTTTGCATTTCCTGAAAAATTGGCGTTTCTTTTAACCAACGACGTAAATACATTGCAATCAATCCAAAAACACCACCAATAATAAATGGTATACGCCATCCCCAATCAATGAGTTGTTCGGCAGATAAGCATTTATTCATAGCCGTTGAAACTAACGAACCGAGCAAAATACCTAGACTTAATCCACTAGTTAAAATGCCACATGCCAATCCAATTTTATTTTTCGGTACATGCTCTGAAACAAAAGTCCAAGCACCAGGAACTTCGCCCCCGACTGCTAAACCTTGACATAATCGCATAAACAGTAACAACAAAGGTGCTAAAATACCAATATGGGTATATGTGGGTAAACAACCTATAAATAGTGTGGGTAATGCCATAAGCAATATACTTAGCGTAAACATCCTTTTGCGACCAAACCGATCGCCAAAGTGCGCCATAACAATTCCTCCAAATGGACGTATTAAATATCCAGCGGCAAAAATACCAAAGGTTTGCACTTGGCTCAGCCAATCAGGCATATCATTCGGAAAAAAAAGATGACTAATGGTTATTGAAAAAAACACAAAAATGATAAAGTCATAAAATTCTAATGCCCCACCTAATGCGGAGAGTGCCAATGTTTTATAGTCTTTGGCATTTAGAGTTCTTGTCGATGTTTGGGGTACTACATTTTGCATGTGCATCCTTGTAAATTATTGTTTACAAACAGTTTAATGTAATTAACTACTATACGCTAACAGTTGCTTTTTTAAAAGAAGATATCCACTCAAGTGATAACTTAAACGCAATTATTATGCGTTGCGCAATAATTGTGTTCGCTTATTTTAAAAATACCGCTAAAACTAGCACAAATGATTAATAAATAGCCAAACAAAAAAACTACAATGAAACATCTTACTAAACGGAGAGCTATAAAATGGCTAAAAAATGTATTTCTCGTGGCAAATTCACACGTATGCAGCAATTATCCAACCAAGACGGCGTTATCGCTGCGTTGGCGATCGATCAACGAGGTTCAATGGTTAAGATGATGGAATCGGCCGTTGGCAAAGATCGTTATCATATTGATATGGTGTATGAATTTAAGGAACTTGTCTCTCAAGAGTTAACTAAATATGTCAGTGCAATTTTGTTAGATGAAGAATATGGCTTTAAAGGCATGGCTGCCAAAAATAGCAATGCTGGATTAATCATGTCATACGAAAAGACAGGCTATGATGCCAATACGCCAGGACGATTGCCCGATATATTGCCCGAAGATTCATTACAACGTTTAATAAAAAAAGGCGCAGATGCCGCAAAAGTATTGGTTTATTATAATCCTGATGATCCTCAAGATATTTTAGATAAAAAGCACGCTTTTTTAGAACGTTTAGGTAATGAGGCAAGAGCTGCCGATATTCCCGTTTTTGTTGAACCTATAGTATATGATAACGAGATAACTGACGATAAAAGCCCAGAATTTGCAAAAATCAAACCTCAAAAAGTCATTAATACCATTAAAGAATTTACTAAAGAACAATATTACATTGATATTTTAAAAGTCGAAGTTCCTGTGCTTTTTAAAAATGTCGAAGGCTTTAACGACAACAACGTCGTTGTCTACACGCAAAAACAAGCTGCTGACTACTTTAAACAAGCCAGCGATGTCGCAACGTGTCCTTTCATTTATTTAAGTGCGGGCGTGCCAACAAAAACCTTCCACCAAGAACTCATTTTTGCTGGTGAAAATGGGGCTAAATATAGTGGCATCCTCGGTGGACGAGCAACATGGTTTGAAGGCGTTGCCGCCTATGCAAAAGGTGGAAAAGAGGGATTAAAACGTTGGTTAGATCAAATTGGCCGTGAAAATGTTGAGCACCTTAATAAGATATTAAAACAATATGCCACGCCTTGGTATGATATCTATGGTGGTAAAGATAATATTGAAGTGATTGATCTTAAATTAGGCAATTAATTAGCAAACCAAACAGAGAACAGGTTTTGTTCTTATTTTCCTGTTCTCTCTTACCATGCTATCCTGTTTATCACCTTAGTTGTCGGAATTGCTCGTGTTATTTACAATAATTTGAGAAACGACTGTAATAGTTATACATAAAAAAAACAAAACTAACGCCTTATTACAGAAAAGCATATAGCGCTGATATCATAAAGAAAATACCCCTCCGTTATGGTATTAAACGTTTAGTCAAAGTTGAAAAATCCATTGAAGATAAATTAAAACGGCAAACTAAAGGCAATAACAAAACCTATCTAGGCAAAATGTTTCATGTTGACACCAAACATCTACCCTGAACATTCCATTTACAACGCCGAAAGGTCTCATCAGGTATTAAATAATCTAATTCTCATTGCATATAAACACGAAAACAGGCAGCATAATTTTCTACATCAATTGTGTCTTATCTATGGAATATTTATACAACTGTTCGCCTTTTAGATTATATTTTTTGTAAAAAATATTCAGGATTCTATACCGTTTCGTGATTCATTAAGAATTTGTAGTATCTCATTTGTTAAAACGTGGATATTCATCATATCAACTCAAAAATAAAAGTTGTCTGAACTCAAACGAATACAAGATAGAAACTTTAATAAAGATATGGTGTTCGCCTTTTAGATTATATTTTTGTAAAAAATATTCAGGATTCTATACCGTTTCGTGATTCATTAAGAATTTGCAGTATCTCATTGTTAAAACGTGGATATTCATCGTATCAATCCAAAAATAAAAATTGCCTGAACTCAAACGAATACAAGATAGGAACTTTAATAAAGATATGGTGTTCGCTTTTTAGATTATATTTTTTTGTAAAAAATATTCAGGATTCTATACCGTTTCGTGATTCATTTTGCAGTATCCCATTTGCTAAAACGTTGATATTCATCGTATCAACTCAAAAATAAAAGTTGTCTGAACTCAAACGAATACAAGATAGAAACTTTAATAAAGATATAGTGTTCGCCTTTTAGATCATATTTTTGTAAAAAATATTCAGGATTCTATACCGTTTCGTGATTCATTAAGGATTTGTAGTATCTAATTGTTAAAACGTGTGATCACCATCTTATTAATCGAAAACTTACAAACCTACCTGCTAACAAACAAATGGGAGTTACCTTGTTAGCAGATTATTTTAATCATGAAGTGTAAACAATCTGGCGTTTTCTTGCACCTGAGTTTTACAATAAATTAAAACGCCAGATCCACTTGCTGTTCATCAAATGGCTTTATCAAAAAACAAATTAACTTTACTCAGTTTTGCCATGGATTGTATATAAGCTTTAATTTTAGGCGGAAACGTTAAGCTTTTAACACACGTCAAATTCCGTAAGACAGGAAACAAACAGATATCATCTAAAGATAATTGACCATTACACGCATTTGGCGAAACAATCAATAATTCAAGCTTATTTAATACCGCAGATACGGCAGACACTAACGAATCAGTTTGCGCTAAACATTCATCAAATGACCCTAATTTGCCGACTTTACTGGTTGCAAAATAATCAATCGCGCTTTGTGTTGCAAATTCAGCTAAGCCGAGTTTTATATAACGAGGACACTCTAACTTATAATCATATTGCTGTAGCTGTTTGATTAACTCTGCAATATTTGGAGATTTAGATCCAATTAAAATCGGCTCACCACCATAATTATTATCAATATAATCAACTATATCTAAACTTTCAGGCATATAGCTACCATCCTCTTTTTGTAAAATGGGTGCCATTTTTTCGCCAATCATCCGCTCTGGCGATTGAAAATCATCACTCAGCAATACCTGCAATTCAACCGGTATGTTTTTTAAACCGAAAATCATTCTTGCCCTTACACAAAAAGGACAGTGTTCATAAATATACAGTTTCATTTTCGACTCCTTAAATATTCAATTGCCCAACATAAAAAGGCTAATCCCACAAATAGCAAAAAAACCTCACTCACAGCAAACAGCGCTTTTGGATAACCAATCTGCGTAACATTAATAAAAGGATATGGATACAAATTGGTGTAATAGCCACGCACAAAAATATAAATGCCATATCCAATCATTGACAATAACGCCCCCATAATGACTTTTAAATCAATTCGTCGAAATGGTCCAAAAATAAACCAGCTCAATAATCCCAAAGCAGGAATAACCGCATGCAAACTTTCATTAGCAATTTTCAATAATACATTAGGAGGTGGAGTATGAATGCTTCTTAACACTATGTTATACACAATAGTTGTTATAATCACACCCACTAAACCATTCAAACGAATAACTTTAAAACTATATCGATGGCAATTAGGATTGATAGCTAGCCAAAAACAACTCAATGCTAACATTAAATTTGATAAAACCGTGAAGAAACTATAATAATAAATTATTCGCCCTATTGAAGATTCGGGTTGCCAAGGACGAAACTTAGTATGCCAATAAATGTAAGTTTCCATGGCTATAATAGAGATTGCAAACAGCGCAATAAAAAGATGAATACTTCGCTTTAGCATAAAAAATAAATATAGATAAAACAGTACCCCCAGTATATACCAAATAGTATAAAAGCAAAAAGTTAACTGATTATTTTAAATTAATGCAAATAGTTTAAAATAATCAGTTTTTAATATAAAAATAAAATGCACATTTAACATAGCGATATATTACCTTAAACGCTTAACAAGTGTTATTTTCTTGCAAACATGACACAACCGAAGCGGTAAGTTGTGTTTTACCTACCATGATCAATTGTTTATCTTTTTTTATAGATACATTTTCAATGGCTAACACTAATGCCAACCAATATGAACAATAGCCAGCATAACCAATTGAAGTATCAATATCAAAATGATTTTTTGCTTCAAATTGAATTTGATTAAAGTGGTGCATAATTTCATTTTTAAAATCTGACGAAATACCGCTATACCAAACCCCGCCGTAATTGTTATCATCGGCACTGCCCCACAATAAAGCATGCTCAATAGTTTGCGTGAATTCCGTTTTTTGTTCACTACGATGAACTTTTATTAATGGCGAATTAACAGTAGGAAAAAATGGCGCTCTATTTACCTTTTCCCCTGCTAGAACTAGCATTGACGCAAACTCACCTTCATCTTTAATTGGGGTTGAAAACAGATGTGTATTAATCACCAAAAGCAACTCATCATCATGATCACTATCGTCTAACCATGTTTCTATAAATGTAGATGATTGGCTGGAATCTTCAATTTCAAAGCTAGCAGGATGACAAATTCTTTTTCCCAATGTTTCCATCCATAATGCCTTTATTTTATCGTTTGAAACTTCAGCATCAATAAATAACCTAACATGCAAATTTGATTGTGTTAACACGGTTGCAAATTTAGCTTTGTATGCTTTTTCAAAACGAGTAAAAATAAATTTTAAACGCTCATCAAAGCTTTCAGATTTCATATCATCAATCATAGATAAAGTCGTATGGGGAATAACAATGCCACTATTGCGGTGTAATTTACTTATCATAAAAAAATCATTATTAACGATAGCTGCTGCATTTCTTGTTTCGCCCTGTTCTGTAATAAGTGAAAATCCTAAAACATATAACCCTCTTTGCCCATAATTAATCAATTTTTGTTTACGCTTTTCTATGCATAAATTCCACTGTTCAATATAAGCTAGACGATTACCATAGAGATAAACACCATATAAAAATATAAACAGCCCAGAATCCAAAATTCATTCTTTTGGCATCAGACAACGGGGCTGGCAGTGATGTTAAATCGACAGACATTAGCTTTTTCCTACCTCGGATAATGATGAGATTAAAGAACAACCACAACTGCTTTTATGACCATCTAAAGCGACTTGCTTACCTTGATCGGAAAAAGTTGATTCGCCCTCAATAATAGGATTAATTCCATGGCCTTTTATTGGACAACTGACTAAATCCCCCACTCGAGCAACAGGTTTGCCTAAAATTGTCATTGTCGATGAAGCAGTAATGACTTTTCCGCCATGATCTGTCAAATCGCCTAACCGAATAACTCCGCGTAATTTACTCATTTTTCATTTCCCTTATTTTTTCATATTTGTATTATTGATTTCCTACCTGTTGATATTGTGCATCTATTTGCTGATACACTTCAAGCGAGCTGGCTTTGGATTTCTTGTCGATTTCTTCTGGCCAGTTGACTTTGATTGGCCATGTGAACTCTTCTTCTGGCATCAATTCTGCATCCAAATTATTATCCGAAAAGGCCATATAGTTATTTATCCACATCCATTCGTCATAGCTTAAACTGCTATCTGTACATAAAATAAAGTGGTCAATTACATTAGTAGTATTAGGTTTACATACCACACATTCAATACGGTAAGATCTGACCGTACCACCACTGGCAAGCGGTGCCGAAACTGAACTCATTACCCCTTGGATATCCATCCAATCAAATTCCTTAACAATGACTTCTTTGATTTTAAAGGGTGAGTATTTTAAAGCTCTCCAAGCTCCCAAATGCATTATAATATTTTCGTAAATATAAACTTTTCTTGTTTTCCGGTTTAAACGAATGGGACAATCTTCGGGGGCAAATAAACCACATAAAAATATTTGTATGAAAAAATAACTAATTAGTATAAACATACATTCTAAAAAAATAGCTAATAACCTTATTTCATCGACATAGATGATGGCATAAATAGCAAAAAAAGCCGAACAAATAAAAAGCAAACATGTAAAAAATATAATAATTACTATAAACCATCGAAGATAACCTCTCATTCCTTTTGGGCATCTTGACAGTTCACAATAATCATCATTAGCATAACGTAATTTTTTATTATTACTTAAATGTAATTTTGTTGTATAAACCCCTTTGTATAAATCTTCGCGCCAACATGAGACTTGCGGTTGATATTTGGATGGCATTATTTATTCCCTAACTTTTTATATTCGGCATCTATCGGTTGGGATAGTTAAATCATACGAGGCCGAATTCGTTCAAAGAGTTTATACAGCTCAGTTAATTTTTTTGGGGTATTTACACTATTATTATATATATTTGGGTATTTCTCTCTACTATTATCATATTTACTAACTAGTCCATTACGTGCTTTCATTTCTATTTTTAATGTAACTCCATCTTGCCAGCGGTATCCCTATAAAATTCTGGCGATATCAGGAATACCAATACTTTCCAACAATAAGGCCACAGTAATATTTATTCATTTTCAAAAGAGCTTTCCCTTATTCTAATGCTATTAGTGATTTCTTGCCAAAACACCATTAGTTGATCTTTGCTATACGCCTGTCTAGGATCTAAAGGAGGTTTGTAGTACATTTCTACCCGTAATCGAGGCGTTTTATAAGTTGGATCTGTTACATGAATGCCTAAAGTAAAAATATAAGCTAACCCGTCAGTATTAAATTCCAAATTGTCTTCAGAAGATTTATTTTTAACCACCCACTCTTCTAATTTTAAGTTATTACTCTCACGCGTACCTTTATAAATGGTATAACCATCTCCTTGTGTAAAATAAACTTCAGGTTTATCAAGTAGTGCATAATCGCTTGCAAAATCATTAAATTCAAAATAGAAAGAAAAATCTTCAATACTATCATGCCAATAACCATAATTCATATCTTTCCATTCGCGATCTTCTCCATGCATAAAACTGTTAAACATGCAAAACCCAGGTGTTGTTGGGATAGTTAAATCATCGCGTGGCTGAATTCGGTCAAACAGTTTATACATCTCTGTTAATTTTTGTGGCACGTTATTACCATAGGATTCAGGATCAATTTGCCTATCTTTAGCATATTGTTCGCCTAAGCCATTTTGTGCTTTCATTTCGATCTTTAACGTTACTTCATCTTGCCAGCGATAACCTTCTAACACTCTAAGAATATCAGCAGTACCAATACTTTCCATACGTTCAAAAATAATGCCTTGCATCTTTTCTGGGTCATTTGTATCTACGGGATAAATGGCCTTTAAATAATCACCATCCACTGGATCAACTGGTTTAGTATTTTTCAACTCTTGCTCACGCCGAGCTATCATCTGTTTAAAAGGGGGTAAGTATTGTTGCTTAGTGGTAATGGTCACATCATGATTACTTTTATAATAAAAGTTTCCCTTCTTTTTGACTTTAAATTCAATGGGTAAGTCGATTAAATAGGTGCCAATACAGCGTGTTGCTCTCTTTTCTAATAACTTATTTACTTGTTGCTGTTGTGTTGATGATAATTTGATCATACGAATATCCTTATGAAAAATGTGATAAACAAGGAGTAAAATCACTAAAATAGCAATAATTAAAAAGAAATATTTTTTATTAGATTTAAAGGAGTTAGCCATTAGTTTTAACCTGCTGCAAAATATCAATGATGGCACGCAAAGTAAATTCTTGACTAATTCCACTTTTATATGCCGGTTCGTGTTCTATGGATAAGTTCATACGTGCTTGTATACTATCCATGGGAATTTCAGCTGAACGTTGTGGTACCGTACCGTCACCATTACCTTCAGCCCCTTTTAAAGTATAGATTTCAGCAATGTTTCCTTGATTAACTGGATAAGAAGCCACTCGATTTTTTATTGTGACCGACTTCCAATCATGGCTATCTGTTGTGACAGTTCTATGCTCTGTTAGTTCAGTTAAATCAAGTCGATTTTGTGCACCAATATGATCCTTTGCTGGTTTTTTCATTTCTGGTTCATAGCCTTTAACATAACAACCTTGCCAGTGCGCAACTTTGTATGTTAAAGCACTTGTTTTTATATTCTGCTCATTCCGTTCTATACCAAAAAATACATAGGTATTAGGGTGATATTTATTAGCTATACTCTCATTAAATTTTTTTACTTTATATTTGACAATATTTTCATATTTCTTCCAATCATCTTGCATTTGTTGCAAATTATGGTCAGTATTAAATGGATTAATCAAATGGGGCTCACAAGCACACCACCATTTATCTTTGGCTAAATAGATTTCTGTATAAGGATCAGTTTTAGGATAGGATGCTGGGTTACCGTTGGGATCTGTGATCGTGAGCCAACCCATACCATATTCTGGCGTGGGTAATAACTGGAGAGGTCCTGGTGCTTGAGCACAAACTGCGGTCATTTCTGCGGCATCCTTGCCTAAAACATTGGCCGTTACAAAATTACTTATGCTATCATCTCCATTAACTTCTGTGCCCCGCTTCATTCGAGTATAGGCAGCAACGGCGCCAAGAGCTGGTTGTACACCGTTTATTACACCATATACTTTATTTTGACCACCTAACGCTTCGGTATAATAACGGGCAACTAATCCCCCCATAGAGTGGGTAATTAGAATCACTTTATCGCAAATTTGTCCACGCTTTTTATAAAAAGCAGGAATAGTTACCTCGACTAACCTTTTTAGCCTTTTGGCGCTATCTTCATTAGATTCTAACCAGTTATAACCCATCGCATACACAGGAAAATAAAATTTCTCGCAATGTTTAATTTGCTCTTTATCTAACGCTAGTGACGATTTTGAACCCTCATCTAATGAAAATGAAGGCGGTTTTATTAAATCATTTAAAATAGTTGATAAGTGACCATCTGGTTCAAATAAACTTTCTTGAAGTTTTTCTAAAAACTCGCCATAGCTTATGTAACCAACCGTGCCCCATCCTCGTTCTTTTCGTGTGCCAAATCGTTTATTTTCTGGATTATTGTTTATCGCTTTTTCAATTTTCTGTTGCCTAATATTGTACGCATCAATATATTTTTCGGTTTCATACTCTTTAAAATCTCTTATTGTACGGTTATACTCAGCTTTAATTTGCAAACACTCTTTTTCTGCAGCATCAATTACCTTGCCACGATCATCAACTTCTGTTTTATCGGGATCAAGTTCTAATTTTCGTGCTTTAGCATCACCATAATTCGGTAATGACCAGCCAATAACCGATCCTTTATTATCTAGACGCCAAATTTTTTTTGCTTCCTTTTTATCTGTTTTTTCTTTTAAATTACTGCCCATCACACCAGGAATAAAGATAATGGGTACAATAAGTCGTTCTTTTTCAAGATATAAACCTTGTATGGTATTTTCTGATGTTGGAACGGTATTATATAAATACGTGGCTTGCTGATTATTGTTAGTCATGCTGTTTTCTACCTATTCTATTCTTGGAGCAATTTTTTAAAAGTAATTAGCTGTATATAGACTTTATTTTCATATTGGCTAATAACGAGTTGTTCTTGAGAAGAAGCACTAACATAACCGCTTGCCATCGTTAACGCTAAATACTTTGTCAATTCTGTGGGTTTGGCAAAAGTTAAATCTATATCATGAATTAGATTTTCTTTATTTTCACCAATATCTAATTTATGCCTTTCAATGTTAAATTGAGTGCGATTTTTGGGGTCTAATCCAGAAATCCAAACATCTTTAACATTTTGAGCAGAAAGTTGTGTATAAGTAAAAAACTGATTGATATCAGCTGATAAATCGTCCTGAGCGATCATCAAACGACCTAACCAAGATTTTGCTTGTAGCTTTTTAGTATTAATTAATGATTCTGCACCAATTAACATAGCACTGATAAATTTACTGTGATGATGGTAGGTTCTATCACTATATTGGCATACTAATATTAGTGATAATTCTATATTATCTGGCTCTTCATAAAGGATTGACATCCATACCGAATAATCCATTACTGGTTCGGGATATAAATCCCAACGTTGAAATATGGCTTCTAGCAGTTCATCGTCATCAATGAGTGCTTTAGGTATGTAGATATGCGTTAAATAGTGACGATAATTAGGGCATTGTTGTTCTAAGTTTTGCATTACTTCATCAAGAAACCAATAGGGTTTAGTCGATGCAGTCAAATTAAATAGGGGTCTTGCTTTTTCAGGATAAAGAGGAATTTGTTCAAGATCACCTGTTAAAGCTTCTATGCCATTTTGTTCTGCACAGATCAGATAACTCCCAAATATAGGTATCTGTTGCTTACTCCAATTTTGCCAAAATTGGGTCGATTCTTGATTTAGTTCTGTGATTCTTTCATTATAAGCATGCTCAGAAATGTTAATTAATAAACAAGATGCAAGTATCATTATCCATAAAAAAAACGGTACACCAATAGCCAGAAACCAAAAAAAAAGGTAGTCTGAACCATCATAGGTAAAAACAGTTATTATAAAACCAGCTAAAATTAAGAATAATAAACTCATACCCCATAATAGATAATTTGGTTTTTTAATTGGTTGATAGCTTAATAATTTAGAAGTTTCCCAGCCCATTAATATGTTTCCTGCTATTTATATATTTGTGATCATGATTTAAATTAGTAATACGATGTTTAATTTTTTGTTTCTGGCTCAATCACAATAGTTATTGGCTCAACAAATTGGCTGTATTGTGCAGGTAGCATGCCATTTTCATCGGTTACTGCTTCTATTTCACTATTATCAGCCCGAATAATTCTTACCTTTCGGTTTTTTATAACAGAATTATCATGTTGCCAACGTAATTGCGAATGAAATGAATAATGACTACTTTTTTGTTTATTCATCATTTGACTTAAACTATCAGCCCCCAATTTTTGCCATGTTGCTGATTTATTAATAATATTATCTGGCGCGCCAATCTCGACTGACCCATCAGCAAGTCGAATATAGGCGCCTGCGCAAGTCAAAATGAGCTCTTGTTTAGCTGAAATAACAGTTCGCCCTTGTTGACTAACAATTGAGATATCTTTTTGTGCACTTAATAACATATCGTCATTTTGTGCTTGAATATCTACTTTGCCATGGGATGCAAATAATTTAATTCCCATTTTTTGTGCAAATAAACTAATGGTCTCGCCAGCTGCTACCATAAATTTCCTTAATACGCTAATATCTGTGTGCTTATAACTGGATAGTATTAGATTTTCACCGGAAGAAAGTTGAATGCTTTTTGGCGTCACTTGAGCAATACCTTTAGGGGATGAAAGTAGAATTGAAGCTGCTTTTAATTCTTCAAGAGACTGAGTTAATAATTTCTTTTGTGTTTCTAAATCAGCCAACTCAGCCTTGGCTTGTTTTGCCGCATCTTGTAGCGCAGATACCAAATTAAGAGCATTATTGAGTTGCTCATTTGCTTGTTGCATATTTAGCTGAATATCTTGCGCTTTATATTGTTCGTCAGAGGTAATAAAAAGCCCTTTTCCCGCTCTTATCGCCCCCCATTCGTCAGTGCGCAGTTCAAAGCCCTCACCACGTTGCCTTTTTTTATTATCGACCAAATGCCCCAAATTAAGTTGGCTTTTGCCGTATTCGGTGGCCAGTTTAATATGCTCTTGCCCGCGTTTATCATCCATGCGCAGTTTGTTATTAGCCGGCGTGCGAATCACATTGCGGTGTTTGTTAATGGTGGTAACATGGTCAGGGTGAGCACTGTCATGCATCGCATGGGCGATATATGGCCTATCGGGATTGCCCTGCATAAAGGCAATGGCTACTTCAGTGCCGTCAATTAACGGAAAGTGAAAACCATAGGTGTTACCCGCATAAGGTTTGGCTAAACGTACCCATAAGCTTTCGGTGCCACTTTTCCACTCTTTTAAATCAAAGTTAAATTTAACCCGATAGCGTCCTTGCGGGTCGATATAGCCATAGGTGTCATGATTAGGGCTGGTGACACGGGCAGGCAAAGTGCCGCTGACTTGTGGCCAGCGTATGGGCGCAGGCCGATAGGGTTTTAAGGCTTGATAGGGAATGGCGGTAAAGGTGAGCTCATAAGCATCAGTACGGTTACCTTGTCCCTGCACACTTAAAATAATGATACCGTCATTAATATCGGCCAGCGGACTGCCTTTGATGTTAATCCATTGACCGGGGGCAAGGTTATAGCGGTTACTCTTGCCTTTGAGGATAATTTGCTGGCTAATCGCCTGTTCATGGCGAATACGCGCATACCACTGACCACTTTCAATCTGATTCTCGTCATGCCTGTTATTCTCATTAAAGTTATTGCCATTATCACGATTATCATTATCATCATCATCGTTACTATCGCCACTATTTTGCCGGTTGTCTTGTCCGTTGCTATCTAAACCTTTATAGTGCTCGGCATAACGGTAGTCAGTGCCATAGGTGGTGCGGTCTTTGGGTTGGCTGTTAACTTCGCCCTGTAAATCGGCGAGGGCATCACGGTAGTTATAATCTTGTACCTTGACTGAGGCAACCACTACTTCACTATGCAGGCTGATATCCCACACACTTTCAACACCGGTATCTGCCATGCCACTGGGCGGTTTATAGTCGATATCGGCCACTTGGGCATAGCCTTGCTCATAATCACTTAACACCATTACATCACAGTGGTGCTCAGCATGCGTTTCAAAGCGAAACCAGATACCGACATCGGCCAATAAGCGTTGAATAAAGGCAAGGTCACTTTCTTGCCATTGGGTGATAAACTCCCGCTCAGGGTAGCTGTCTTTTAACTCTAAACGGTAATCAATGCCCGTCAAACCATGACTGCGTAGCACTTCTTCAACCACACTGACCACGCTTTGATTTTGAAATATCGCATTATGTTGCCCGACATTCAGCCGTGCTAAGCACGAAGATAACACCACCTGATAATGGGCTTCATCTTTATTGACCGATAACAGACTAAATTCGGTAATCACCCCATGCAAGGTGCGTTTATTCGTCAACGTGGGTAAATCACTTAATGAACGGATAGCGGAAGTTAATGGTTTATTGATAACAGGATTAAAGGAGAAGGTCGATTTTTGATTAAGAAAGGCATCAGGCGATAAGGTTTTGTCAGTACTGGTAAAGGTAATCACATAACGCCAAGGCTGGTTTAACGACTCTTCACCCTCAACATGCAAAACCGACATCGGCGCGCCCAGCCCGTCAACCGTTAAGGTATAGCTATTATGGCTAACCCCACTCAATCCCGCCATTAAATCGCTAAACCCGTCACCGAGTTGCCCCAAAAGACGATTAAGTTCATTTGACATGTTTTCCTCCTTATATCCATTTTATAAAAATTAATCGGTGTTATTTTTAGTTATTTTTTTATTTAACACTGATATTTTAATTATTAAGTTTAAATAACAGGCGGTTTAGCTAAAAAGTATACATTATTTTAGTGTGAAATTTAACCTTTTTTTTAAAAAATGGTTAAATAAATATTGTTTAATATCAATAAGTTCAGTTACTTAAACCAGTAACTGATAGCGGCTTAATCCCTTTGTTAAATAAGGGATTTAAGCAATCTTATTCTTTATCAAAAATAATTTATTAAATGATTGCATTTAAAATAGTTACACGCTGAAACGGTATAGACTCCTGAATATTTTTTACAAAAAATTCTGGCTTTTTAATAAAGAAAAACTCTGTTTTATTGCTAACTATGTTATAACCATAATAAATTTAAAGATTAATTGGTAGAGTAACGGAAACGCGATAGTCATAAAATGTAAATAACTCAATGTTTTCCTATATAGTATTTATATCTTATCCTTTTATCACTGAATGCAAATAACAAGCAGTTTAGTTAAAAAGCTATACGTTATTTTAGTGTGAAATTTAATCTTTTTTAAAAAATGGTTAAATAAATATTGTTTAATATTAATCAGTTCTGTTAGTTAAACAGGTATGTAACAACTGTTGAAAAGCTTATTGCAACTAGAATAGTAAGTGGTGAGTTGATACAAATTATTTTTAATGGTAACAATGATACTAAAAATAGCAATTTAGCTTAAACTACAACTTATTGACAGTTAGTATATAATGAAACAAATAACTGTGAGGTAGAGATAATTATTGATGTCTAGTCAAGACACACCCGCCCAAAATAAAATGTTAATAGAAAGGTTTTTAGATTCATTATGGCTAGAAAGGAACTTAGCTGAAAATACCATTGCTTCTTATAAACTTGATTTGTTGGCATTAAGTCAATCTTTACAACAACAAAATGTCACTTTCCTGACTGCCCAAACGCTTAACTTACAAGACTTTTTAATGCTGCGCGTCAAAGACGGGTATAAAGCAAGTAGTTCAGCGCGTTTGCTTAGCGCAACTAAACGTTTTTTTCAGTATTTATATCAAGAAAATTATCGCACTGATGATCCTTCTGCGGTGTTATCATCTCCCAAACTTCCTAAAAAATTGCCTAAAGATTTAACCGAATCACAAGTCGATGCACTACTTGAATCGCCTAATATAGAAGATCCGATTGAACTTCGGGATAAAGCCATGTTAGAAGTGCTTTATGCCACAGGCTTACGCGTCTCTGAGTTAGTGAATTTAGAAATTAGTGATGTTAGCTTACGCCAAGGGGTGGTAAGAGTAATTGGTAAAGGTAATAAAGAACGTTTAGTGCCACTTGGAGAAGAAGCGATTTACTGGCTTGAATATTATTTTAAATATGCTAGAAATGATCTTCTAAAAACAGGACCTGTTGATGTTCTTTTTCCAAGCCGATTAGGTAAAAAAATGACTCGACAGACATTCTGGCATCGAATCAAATATTATGCCATACTAACTGGTATTAATATTGAAGCACTTTCACCCCATGTATTGCGACATGCTTTTGCTACGCATCTTCTTAATCATGGTGCCGATTTGCGTGTTGTACAAATGTTACTTGGACACAGTAGTTTATCAACTACCCAAATTTATACACATGTGGCAACAGAAAGGTTAAAACAGTTACACAGTAAACATCATCCTCGAGCATAGTGTTCGAAAAAATAAGGATAATTGAATGAAAAAATTAGTTTTATGTTTAGGTTTAGCTTTAATTTCAACTTCGGTATTAGCAAGTAATACTGATATTATAAAATCTTTAAATAAATTGGGTTACGAAAAAAAAGAGTTAAAAATTACTGATAGCCCAGTTCAGGGATTTAAAAACGTTAGTACTCCAGATGGTATTTATTATGTTACACAAGATGGCAAATATTTAACCAAAGGCCCTATTTATGATATTCAAGGTGATGAACCTGAAAATATAGCTAATAGCAGCAATCTTCAGCTAATAAAACCAATTGAAAAAGATGCCATTGTGTATAAGGCAAAAAATGAAAAGTATATCATTTCAGTCTTTACTGATTATACTTGCCACTACTGTAAACTACTCCATGAAAATATCGATAAATATTTAGATGCAGGTATTTCTGTGCACTATTTTGCGTTCCCTCGTGCGGGTGCTGACAGTGATGTGGGTAAAAACATGCAATCTATTTGGAGTGTGACTGACCGTAAAACAGCATTTGACAATGCATACAAAGATAAGCCTATTTCACCTGCTAGTAGTATGATACCTTATGTAACACAACAATTTAACGTTGGTAAAAAGTTAGGTATTAGCGGTACACCGGCAATTGTATTACCTGATGGGCAACTTGTTTCAGGTTATGTGCCAGCAGATAAATTAATTGAAATTTTAGATAAAAAAGCAACTAAATAACAATTAGTCAGTGATTACTGTTGAAATTTAAATATAAGGTGAAAATACATGTTAGCGCGAATGCGCTAGCATATTAAATATGAAAAAAAATAAATTAAGACATCGCAAATTACCTGAAGTCTATCCAGAATTTACTCATGATATCCCGTTATTGCTACAGCGAATTTATGCCTTGCGTGGCGTTACTAGCATGCATGAGCTCGACTATACCACACGCAATCTATGTAATTACGATAAATTAGAGGGTATTGAAAAAGCAGTCGAAATACTTTTTTTAGCCATGAAAAATAATGAGCGCATTATGGTTGTTGGCGATTTTGATACTGATGGTGCAACAAGCACGGCCTTAACCGTCAAGGCACTTAAAAATATGGGTTGTCTTTTTGTTGATTATATTATTCCAGATCGTTTTGATGATGGATATGGGTTAAGCGTTTCGGTTGTTAAAAAAGCTATTTTACAACGTGCGCAGCTTATTATTACTGTTGACAACGGCATTTCTGCCAATGAAGGCGTTGACTTTGCAAAGCAATCAGGCTTGTCTGTTATTATTACTGATCACCATTTATGCCCAGCACAATTACCTAATGCCGATGCCATCATCAATCCTAATTTACCTAATTGTGTTTTTCCCTCTAAGCATTTAGCTGGAGTTGGTGTCGCCTTTTACTTTATGCTGGCTTTACGCGCAAAATTACGACAAGAGAATTGGTTCGCTGATAATAATTTGACCGAATATAATCTGGCAAATTTATTAGATTTAGTTGCTTTAGGTACTATTGCTGATGTTGTTAAACTTGATCATAATAATCGCATTTTGGTTCACCAAGGTGTAAACAGGATTCGATCTGGTTATTGTAGTGAAGGAATCAAGGCCTTATTACAGATATCCAAAAAAGAGCCTACTTCGATAACTTCAACCGATTTAGCATTTTATATTGCCCCACGATTAAACGCAGCCGGTAGAATGGACAATATGACATTAGGTGTTCAATTATTACTTTGTGATGATTATGAATCTGCTATTAGCAAAGCAACAGATCTTAATAATCTCAATAACGATCGAAAGCTCATTGAACAAACAATGCATAAAGAAGCTTTGTCATTTATTCAAGAAATTGAAAAACAAAACGCCTCTATACCTAGCTTGCTCGTGTTTTATCATCCTGAGTGGCATCAAGGCATTATTGGGATATTATCCGCACGTTTAAAAGATAAATATTATCGCCCTGTTATATCGTTCGCCTCAACTCAAGATGGTTTTTTAAAAGGCTCTGGACGCTCAATTCCGGGCATTCATTTGCGTGATTTTATTGATGAATTAAATCAGCAACATCCCGATTTAATAGTGAGCTTTGGTGGCCACGCGATGGCCGTTGGATTAACCATTCGCGAAGAAGATTTAGAACGTTTTAGAAGCTGTTTTGAAGCACTTGTAAACACTCGATTACACCCCGATGTGCTAGAACAAATCATCGAAACTGATGGTGAAATAGATAAGCAAGATTTTACTTATGCAATCGCCAAACAGTTAAAAGAATCAGGTCCATGGGGCGAAGGGTTTGGTACCCCCATTTTTGATGGTGAATTTATTATTCATCAACAATTCTTATTTGCAGATAAACACCTTAAATTAGTCTTAGAACCCAAAAATGGTGGTCCACTTATTGAGGGCATATTTTTTAATGTAAATCGACAGCAATGGCCTGATCAATCAATAAAAAATGTACAAGTCGTTTATCATTTAGATGTAGATGAGTTTCGTGGCAACCAAGCTCCGCAACTAATGATTAAACATCTATGGCCTATCGCATAAGCAAGTAGAATCGATTATAATGACAAAATTGCACTAAATTTACATCTGATTACTGGTCAAATAGACAATGGTTACGCAACATCATTGAGATAAAATTTATACAACGTTAAGGATTCAAAATGCATATTCATATTCTTGGAATTTGTGGCACATTTATGGCAGGGATTGCATTAATAGCGCGTTCTCTGGGTCATCAAGTAACAGGTTCAGATAAAAATGTTTACCCACCAATGAGTACACTTTTACAAAAAGAACACATTGATATCATTGACGGATATGATCCATTGCAACTGACATCTACGCCTGATTTAGTTATTATTGGCAATGCCCTATCGCGAGGCAATCCTTGCGTTGAATATATTTTGGATAACAATATTCCTTATATTTCAGCACCGCAATGGCTACATGATAATGTGTTACGCGATCGCTGGGTCATTGCGGTTGCGGGAACTCATGGCAAAACCACAACAGCTGGTATGGTCAATTGGATTTTAGAAAAACAAAATTATAAACAAGGTTTTGTTATTGGTGGTGTACCTGGTAATTTTGATGTATCAGCAAGGTTAGGTGAAGGTAACTATTTTGTTATTGAAGCGGATGAGTATGATTGTTCTTTCTTTGATAAACGTTCAAAATTCATGCATTACTGCCCTAAAACACTTATCATGAACAATTTAGAATTTGATCATGCAGATATTTTTGATGATCTAAGCTCAATTCAAAAACAATTTCACCATCTAGTTCGTTTAGTACCTAGCAAAGGGCTGATTATTGCACCTCAAGAAGATGTGAATTTAAAACAAGTATTGGCTAAAGGCTGCTGGAGCGAACAAGTATTTACTGAATCAGAAACAGGCTGGTTAGCACAACGTATCAATAACGACGCAAGCCATTTTGCTGTTTTCTATAACAATAAAAAAGTGGGCGAAGTAAAATATTCATTAGTCGGCGAACATAATATGCATAATGCACTAATGGCAATTGCTGCCGCTCATAATGTAGGCATTGATCCAGCAGATGCTTGTTTGGCATTAGGTACGTTCGTAAATGCAAAAAGGCGTTTAGAACTCTACGGTGAAATGAATAATATCGAAATCTATGATGATTTTGCGCATCACCCAACGGCAATCTTAGCAACATTAGAAGCATTACGCAGTAAAATCGGTGCTAATCGCCGTATTTTAGCCGTGCTTGAGCCTCGCTCAAACACAATGAAATTAGGAGTGTCTAAAGATGAGCTAGCTCCATCGCTTGGACGTGCTGACGAAATTTTCATCTTCCAACCTGAACATCTTCCTTGGCTAGTTGCTGATGTGGTTGATGCTTGTATTCAACCAGCTTACTGGACTGGCGATATTGATTTACTGGTTGAAATGATCACCAAATCAGCCCGTCCTACAGATGCAATTTTAATTATGAGTAATGGTGGTTTTAGTGGTATTCATAAAAAGATTTTAGAGAAACTAGAAAAGCAACAAATCAAAAATCAAGAAAAATTACCATTAATCAAATAACGATTTGATAGCAATATATGATATGCCACATCACGTGGAATATCATATAAAAAGGATATTTCATGAATGAAACGACTGATATGATTGCTATGATATGCCGCAGAATAAAAATGGCAAGAATTGAAAAAAACTTATCTCAGCAAGAATTGGCTCAAAAATCCGAAATTGGTATTGCAACAATAAAACGTATTGAACAAGGTGAATCGATTACATTACAAACTTTGATTTCTGTTCTTCGTGGATTAGATGAACTTGATCAGCTTAATAATTTACTAGCTTACAACGAAATTATCCATATTACCTCAGCAGAGCAGCCCAAACGAAAAAGAAAACAACGCACAGTAAAAGTAGAGCAAATAGATATGCTAACAGACAATGATTTCTTGCGTTCTAAGGTTAATACTATGTGCTGGAAGCACTAAATATAAGCTAAGCTTTCGCCGATTATAAAACCGGCGAATTCAATACAATTTTCACGCTGCTAATTACAATGAACCGTAATTGCAAGCCCACCACGTGATGTTTCTCGATACTTTGCATTCATATCTTTTCCTGTTTCATACATGGTTTTAATCACTTTATCCAAAGATACTTTTGCCGCAGTAATTCGTCTTAAAGCCATTCTCGTTGCATTGATTGATTTGACAGCAGCAATAGCATTACGCTCAATACAAGGCACCTGCACTTGACCAGCAACTGGATCGCAGGTCAATCCTAAGTTATGTTCCATTGCAATTTCTGCGGCCATGCAAACTTGCTCAGGATTACCACCTAAAAGCTCAGCAAGCCCTGCAGCAGCCATTGAGCACGCAACGCCAACTTCGCCTTGACACCCAACCTCTGCACCAGAAATAGACGCATTGATTTGATAAAGTTGACCTATTGCACCACAAGTTAGAAAAAATCGAATATAAATATCAGGCGTAACCGGATTAATAAATTTATCATAATAAGCCAGCACAGCAGGTATAATTCCACATGCCCCATTTGTTGGCGCAGTAACAACTCGACCACCTGCTGCATTTTCTTCACTAACAGCAAGCGCAAACATATTTACCCAATCAATAATCACCATGGGATCACTGATAATTTTATCTTTGGTAGTAGATAATTGACGATATAACGAAAACGCACGACGAGGAACTTTAAGCGGTCCTGGTAATAATCCCTCAGTATTCATTCCACGCTTGATACATTCTAAAATAGTTTGCCCAACGCGAGAAAAATAATCTTCAATTTCTTCATAGGTATGTAATTGCAACTCATTTTTCATCATAATACTTGAAATTGACAATGAATTATCTTCACAATGTTTTAATAGCTGTGCAGCGGAAGAAAATGGATAAGGCAGTTTTGTGGAATCTTGTTTTTGCAAACCAAATTGCTCCTCTTCAACAATTTGACCACCACCCACGGAATAATACGTTTTTTGAAAGAGTAATGTATCACCTTTATAGGCAGTCAACGTCATGCCGTTTTCATGTAATGGCAAAAATTTGGAATGAAACACCATACAACTATCCAAAGGAAAGTCGATTTCGTAACGATTATGATAAATCGTTAAACGGTGAGTTTGGCTTAATTTTTCGATAAAAATAGGGATATTATCAATATTAACAGTATCAGGTTTTTCACCCGCTAACCCCATGATAATAGCAATATCTGTTTGATGGCCTTTACCTGTTAATGACAAAGAACCATAAACATCAGCTACAATTTTGGTTACTGATGACATCATATCATTATCGATTAGTTGATCAACAAATGCCTTCCCTGCTCTCATTGGCCCTACTGTATGCGAACTTGAAGGACCAATACCAATTTTAAATATTTCAAATACTGAACTCATATTTTTTCCTTTTTGATGCCAAAAATAAATTAATACTGCTGGCCTAGTTATAACTTTATAAATTATTTGTACTAGTTAAATAAAAATAATCTTATCAACACATCGCATTAATTGTCATAGTGATAGCTAAACATCACTTTTAAAGATTATGAAAATAAGTTTTTAATATTCATTAGTAATTAATGTTTATTTTACAGTTAGTCAGGTTTACCAATAGACTTTTTACCCATCGATAAATATCGACGGGTTTTATTTATTGCATAAACAAATAGGTGGTTATTACCCATTTAATCAATTTTATAATAAATTATAGATAGCAGCTGAAATCGCAACTAGCCCCATAACAACAATAAACACATTACTTGGCTTTCCTCGATATTTTGCTAATACGGGTAATTTATGAATTGCATACATTGGCATTAAGAACAATAATACCGCTAAAATTGGACCACCAAGTGATTCAATAAGACCTAAAATACTGGGATTCAATGTGGCAACACCCCATGCTGTTACAAACATAAATACAATAGCAAGTTTATCAAGTTTCTTTTCTGAAATGGTTTTATTGCGGCTACGCAAGAATTTATTGACAATACCATTAAAACCTTCTTTACCACCTAGATAATGACCTAAAAATGATTTTGCCATAGCAATAAACGCAATTGGAGGACCAATATATTCAATAACAGGTGAGTTAAATCGATTAGCCAAATAAGATAACGTTGAAATATTCTGCGCTTTCGCTTCTAAAAGCTCTGCTGGCGTTAAACAAAATGCACAGCTAAAAACAAAAAACATAACCGTTACAACCATCATTATATTACTTGCTGCAATAATTTTAGTACATTTTGGAGCAGCATAAGTTTCACCATATTCTTTACGTTTAGCTACTGCTAAAGATGAAATAATAGGCGAGTGATTAAACGCAAAAACCATAACAGGAATCACTAGCCAAAGTGTCATTAAAATACTTTGTTCACCATCACTGCCATTACCGCCAAGAGATAAATTAGCAAAAATTTCACCATTCCATTGCGGAATTAAAAATAAAGCTAAAATCATTAAAACAGCAATAAATGGAAAAACTAATATTGACATAACTTTAACAATAAGTTCTTCACCAAAATGCACAATTGACATTAAAAATGCAACTAAAACAAATGAAAGTAAAGCTCGCGGTGGTGATTCCATTCCCAATTGATGAACCATAAAGCTATCTACCGTGTTGGTAATGCCAACACTATAGACTAATAATATTGGGTAAATTGCAAAAAAATAAAGCACTGTTATCCAGTTTCCTGCTGTTCGCCCAAAAGCCTCTTCAACCACAACGGTGATATCACCTTCACGACTTTTGCCTGATAATACAAATCGACACAAAGCTTGGTGCGCAAAAAATGTCATTGGAAAAGCAAGAATCAGCATAACCAATAATGGAATTAATCCGCCTACCCCCGCATTAATTGGTAGAAAAAGTACTCCAGCGCCAATCGCAGTACCATAAAGACTAAGCATCCATAATGTATCACTTTTTTGCCATTTGGGTAATACTGCTCCATTCTTTGAATCTATTACAGCTTTGTTAGTCATTGACTTACTCATTTTATACTACTCCTTAATCAAATATGCTGTAGATATAATATCAAATTAACGACTATTACAAAGTGATCCCAATCACACTATCAATAAAAAATTAAATATAATCAACACAATAAATAATATTCAATTTGATACCAAACAAATTAAAAACAAATAAAGTATCAATTTTGATTCATAATAAATAAAACAATCTACGGTTTTACCGCAAATTGCATTGTCGGTTAAATCACAGTAACTAAGAATTCATAGACAAAAGTATTAGCATCTATATCGCAAAATAATTTACAGTCGACCAATAACCTAAAAAACGTTTACTTAATGTTGTCTTAAGGTTTTACCGTTAGTTTTATATTTAAAATAGCGATAAAATTACTTTAGTGTTGCGCTGGGTGCTGCTAAACTAGCTCACATTTTTATTATATTTATAAATAAATTATTTTCGGGATAAATTTATGCGAACCAGTAAATATCTTCTTTCAACGTTAAAAGAAACCCCCGCTGATGCAGAAGTCATTAGCCATCAATTAATGTTACGTGCAGGCATGATCCGTAAAGTGGCTGCGGGTTTATATACTTGGCTTCCCACTGGTTACCGAGTCCTTAAAAAAGTAGAAAATATTGTTCGTGAAGAGATGAACAAAGCAGGAGCAATAGAAGTATTAATGCCGGTCGTACAACCTGCTGATATTTGGCAAGAAAGTGGGCGTTGGGAACAATATGGCCCAGAACTATTACGGATTAAAGACCGTGGTGATCGTGATTTTGTGTTGGGCCCAACCCATGAAGAAGTAATTACTGACTTACTCCGTAATGAAGTAAGTTCGTACAAACAATTACCACTTAATGTCTATCAAATTCAAACTAAATTTCGTGATGAAGTGCGCCCTCGCTTTGGTGTGATGCGTTCGCGTGAATTTATTATGAAAGATGCCTATTCTTTCCATACCTCACAAGAATCATTGCAAGAAACTTATGATGATATGTATAAAGCCTATAGCGCTGTGTTTACGCGTGCAGGTTTAAACTTTAGAGCAGTGCGCGCTGACACAGGATCGATTGGTGGTAACTGGTCACATGAGTTCCAAGTATTAGCTGACAGCGGTGAAGACGACATCGTGTTTTCAACGGAATCGGACTATGCAGCTAATATCGAAATGGCACAAGCACAAGCACCAATGCAAAAACGTGCAGAGCCAACTAAAGCCATGGAACTGGTCGATACCCCAAATGCCAAAACCATTGACGAATTAGTCGAACAGTTCAATTTGCCGATTGAAAAAACCGTGAAAACCCTAATGGTGAAAGCCACCAAAGAAAGCGGTCACCAATTAGTCGCTTTATTAGTTCGAGGCGATCATACTTTAAATGAAATAAAAGCCGAAAAAATTGATATCGTTGCCTCACCGTTAGAATTTGCAACCGAAGAAGAAATTCGCGCGTTAGTTAATGCAGGACCGGGATCATTAGGTCCAATTAACTTAAATATGCCAATTATTATTGACCGTGACGTGGCCGTGATGAGCGATTTTAGTGCTGGTGCCAATATCGATCATAAACACTATTTTAATATCAATTGGGAACGTGACGCTGCTTTACCTCGCATTGAAGATATTCGCAATGTGGTTGAGGGTGATATTAGCCCTGATGGCAAAGGGACATTACAAATCAAACGAGGGATTGAAGTTGGGCATATCTTCCAACTTGGTACAAAATACTCACAAGCAATGAAAGCCACAGTGCAAGGTGAGGATGGGCAAAATCATGTCATGATCATGGGGTGTTATGGGATTGGCGTTAGTCGAATTGTAGCAGCGGCTATTGAACAATGCCATGATGAACGTGGTATTGTTTGGCCAGAAGCTATTGCGCCGTTTAGTGTCGTGATTATTCCAATGAATATGCACAAATCAGAAAAAGTCCAAGCAACAGCTGAAAAACTTTACGCTGATCTACAAGCTGCTGGCATTGAGGTACTCTTTGACGACCGTAAAGAGCGACCAGGGGTGATGTTTGCTGATGCTGAACTTATTGGTATTCCTCATACGATTGTCATTGGTGAGCGCAATCTTGAAAATGGCGAAGTTGAATACAAACATCGTGCTGGTGGCGATAAAGAAATGGTAAACGTTGATAATATTATTGAATTCATTAAAAATCGCCACCATAAAGCATAATAAAACTCGATTATTAACATCAAAGCTCAACGGCCGTACTGATACGGTTGTTGAGTTTTTGTCATTTCAATCATAAAAATAGTCACTTTTTATGCTTATCACCTCAAACAAACTAAGCATCCTAATGATAAATTCAAAGTGATATAGTTCTTTTTTTCGGCTAAAATAGATCAACAAAAATCTTATCTCAATTGGTTGAAAGAATGTTAAAAAAAGCCATTGCATTTGCACTCTCTACCTCGTTGTTATTACAAAACACATCTATCGTATATGCGGATAATATCAATCTGCCAGATATTGGCACCGCAGCAGCTACAACATTAAGTATCGGCCAAGAAATGGAAATGGGCGATTATTATATGCGAATGCTACGAGCAGGCTCTCCTATCATAAACGACCCAGTTTTAAACCAATATATTAATGATTTAGGTAATAAATTAGTTGCTAAATCAGAATCAGTAAAAACGCCTTTTCATTTCTATATTATGAAAAGTGATGTACTTAATGCATTCGCTTTTTTTGGTGGAAATGTTGTCATTCATTCTAAGCTCATATTAGATACCGATAATGAAAGCCAATTGGCCTCTGTTATGGCTCACGAAATTGGGCATGTCACCCAACGTCATTTGGCCAGAGCAATGGAAAACCAAAACCGTAATAGTCCTTATGTTTGGGGGGCAACATTAGGGTCTTTATTACTAACATTAGCCAATCCCGAAGCTGGTATGGCGGCAATGACCAGCACCATGGCAGGCTCGGCTCAAAGTATGATTAGCTTTACGCAAAGTAATGAACAAGAAGCCGATCGTGTTGGTTTAAGAACGCTTGCTAAAGCTGGATTTGATCCTTATGCTTCATCTGAATTTTTACAAAAACTCGCCGATCAAAGCCGTTTTAGTAGTAAAGCGCCTGAAATACTACTTACTCACCCATTACCTAATAGCCGATTAACTGATATCCGCAATCGCTCAATGCAATATAGTAAAAAGAACGTATCGCCATCGTTAAGCTATTATTTAGTAAAAGCTCGGTTAGCAATATTGATGGCTAAAAATAAAAATACCGCAAAACGATTAATTGAGGATTACAAAAAACTAAATAATGAACAAAGTAAAATAGCCATTATTTATGGTAATGCTTTAACTGACAACCTAAGTGGAAATAATCAAAAAGCAAAACAACAACTGCAACCATTATTAGACAGTGACCCGAATAATATTTGGTATATTGATTTAATGACTGATATTGATTTGGCGCTCAACAATAGTAGTACCGCAATAACCCGCCTACAAGCAGCGTTAAAAAAAGCACCGGATAGCTCTGCATTGCAGTTGAATTTAGCTAATGCATATATAAAAAATGCAAACTATCAACAAGCTGTAAGCTTGTTACACCGCTATACGTTTGACCACAATGATGATACCAATGGCTGGGAGTTACTCATTAAAGCTTATGGCGGGTTACATTCAAGGGCTCAAGAAATGAGTGCGCAAGCCGAAGCAATTGCACTAGAAGGTCAATTTCAGCAAGCCATTCAATTACTACAAAATGCTAAAACTCAAACCAAAGGTAATCAAACAATGATTTCCAAAATTGATGCCAGAATCAATCAATTAAAACAGCTACAAAAACGTTATGCAGCTTATAAGCGATAATTGACTGTAACGATAACTTCTCGACTAATCATTGAAATAACCACTAGTCGAGAAGATAACGCCTTTATTTTTCAGCTAAATGATCCACATTATTGAAAAATTTCACAGTAAATATACCTTCATCCTGATCATTACTTTGTTTATAGTTAACTACACTAATGCTGGTATTTAACATCCGTGGAAAATAAGCCTCATCACGATGTAAACGCCAATCGCCACCATTTAAAACACAAAGTAATATGCGTAATACTGTACCGTGCGATACAACCAAAATATTACCGGTATCTTGGGGTGCGTTTTGTACAATAGTGTTTAGCCCCTGCTTCATACGCGCGAGTATATCAAGGTAATTTTCGCCTTGATTGACAGCGGCATCAAAATTAGCGGGATCAGTTAAATAAACGTTAAATTCGGGCACTTCTTGTTTTAAAGTTGGTACATGTTTACCTTCCCAAATGCCAAAATCCATTTCGCGTAGATGAGCAAGCTCATAAGTAGGAATAGCAAGATTATTTTCGTTCACAATATAATCGCGGGTTTCCATTGCGCGTTGTTGGGGACTTGAGTATGCTTGCATAAAAGGAACATTTTTTAAATGTTGCCCCGTGACTTTAGCACCTAAAATACCTTGTTCGGTTAACGGTGAATTTTGTGACCCTTGCATCTGATCTTTAATATTCCACTGCGTTTGACCATGTCTAATTAAATATAAATTAATATCTTTCATTCGTACTCACTACCTTTTTTATTTTAAAATTCTTTTTGCTGATATTTATCTTTTCTAAGATAGGTTAAACAAGCCTGTAAAGTAGCATCCATTGGCGCATGTAATTGCATCTCTTGTAAACTTTTAGGATGAATAAATTTAACACTGGCGGCATGTAAAAATAATCGATTAAGCTTTGTATCAGCCAATAATGCATCAAATTGCCTATCACCATAGCGATCATCAAAAGCAATTGGATGATTAGCATATTGCGTATGTATACGGATTTGATGGGTACGCCCAGTAACAGGGCTTGCTTTAATTAACGTGGCAAAATTAAAACGTTCTTCAACTTTAAAACGCGTTTCAGATGGTTTACCTTCTTTATCAACTTTCACCACTCGCTCACCACTTTTTAATACATTTTTAAGCAATGGTGCTTGTATCACTTTACAGTCAGAAGACCAATTCCCCTTAACAAGTGCCAAATAATTTTTCTGCATTTGTTTAAGTCGTAATTGTTCGTGTAGCGCTTTTAATGCAGAGCGCTTTTTAGCAATCAACAACACACCCGATGTTTCACGGTCGATGCGATGAACCAACTCCAAAAACTTCGCTTCTGGTCTTAAGGCGCGCAAGCCTTCAATTACGCCAAAACTTAAGCCACTACCACCATGAACGGCAATACCTGATGGTTTATTGATCGCCAGCATTACCTCGTCTTCATAGATAATTGCTTTTTCTAAGTCAGCAACTTTATTAAGCTTAGTCGAAATTTCGGGCATAGATTTTTCTGTCATGCGAACAGGAGGAATTCGGACTTCATCACCAATATTCAATTTATATTCAGGTTTGATCCGTTTTTTGTTAACACGAACTTCACCTTTCCTTAAAATACGATAAATCATACTTTTTGGCACACCTTTTAAATAGGTGATTAAAAAGTTATCAATTCGCTGCGTCGCATTTTCCTCTGAAATAGTAACAAATGAGACTTGTAATTTTGATTGTGGAACAGTTGAGTCCATAAGAAATGATTAACCCGCCATCTATAGATAAAGTCGTTTACATTATTCAAAAATAAACTACACTATCGTAATTAAAAAATAAGATAGATTATATTCGATATAATTAAAGAAAAGATTATAACGGAATATGGGAGAATAAAATAGTATGTTATCGTTGCTTAATCAATACTCAAAAGGTCGATTTGCTTGGTTCTTATTGTTCTTTTCTACTCTTACTTTTGAAATAACCGCACTTTATTTTCAACATAGTTTAGGGCTTGCTCCTTGTACTCTCTGTATTTATCAACGTTGTGCTATTTTCGGTATCATGCTGGCGAGTATTATTGGATTTATTGCACCTTCTAATATTGTGGTTCGGTTAATGGGGCTTTTAATTTGGCTTTTTAGCGCCTATCAAGGCTTTACTTTAGCAGCATTCCATGCCCATTTACAGTTCGAACCTAACTTAAGCGACACTTGCACAATTAATGCGCAATTTCCCGTTTGGTTGCCCTTAGATTCTTGGTTTCCTAGCATGTTTAAAGCTTATGGTTCTTGTGCCGATAAAATTTGGTCATTTTTAACCATCGAAATGTCACAATGGATGATTATTATTTTTGCCTGCTATCTTATTGTTGGTTTAGGCGTGTTAATCTCACAGATCTTCCCATCGCCTAAAGGTTCAATCTGGAGTAATAAGTAACGTTATTTATAACACTGGCACTTTTTGTTGAGTTTGTTAGAATGTGTGGCAATTTTATTTTACAAATTGTCACACATAAATGCTTTTGGAATATCACCCGCCTATTGAACCTTGGCTATCTATTTTGTATCAAGACGACCATATTGTGGTTGTAAACAAACAACCTGGTATTTTGTCAGTTTCAGGCAATAAACCCCAATTTATTGATAGTATTATTCATCGATTACAGCAAAAATATAGCTACGTCGAATCCGTTCATCGGTTAGATATGGCAACCAGTGGCATTATGGTTGCCGCACTGTCTAAACTGGCTGATCGAGAAATAAAAAAACAGTTTCGAGAAAGGATCCCTAAAAAAATCTATATTGCTGTTGTACATGGGCATATTCAAAATGACACAGGTTGTGTCGAATTACCTTTAATTTGTGATTGGCCCAATCGCCCAAGGCAAATGGTCGATTTAGAAAATGGCAAACATGCGCTAACTGAATATCAGGTGATTTCACGCAATCCAGATAATACAACACGAGTAAAATTATTGCCTTTTACAGGGCGATCGCATCAATTACGTGTTCATATGCAAGCCATTGGTCACCCGATTTTAGGTGATAAATTTTATGCGCATCCCGAAGCATTTGCCATGTCTAAAAGACTGCTATTACATGCGCAATTACTCACAATTAATCACCCCAAAACAGGCGAAAGTATGACGTTTAGCTGTGAACCGGATTTTTAAAATAGGGATATAACATTAGCGCCAATTATATAAAATCTGCTCGTACTAATAAATTATAACCAATTGATATAAAGGAAATAAAATGCAAAAAATTGTTTTAGCAACAAATAATCAAGGCAAAGTCAATGAATTGCAAAAATTACTCGCCGATGCAGGTTTTGATATTATTGCGCAAAGCCAATTTAATGTGCCCGATGTCGAGGAAACCGGTTTAACCTTTATTGAAAATGCAATTTTAAAAGCAAGGCATACCGCCAAATTAACAGGACTCCCTGCCATTGCTGATGACTCTGGCTTAGCGGTCGATGCGCTAGATGGACAACCTGGCATCTACTCAGCTCGTTATGCGGGTGAACATAGTGATGATAAAAGCAACAATAAAAAATTACTTAAGGCATTACAAAACACGCCAAAAGAAAGACGCACCGCTTACTTTTATTGTGCGCTGGTTTTTATGCGACACGAAAACGACCCAACTCCTATCATCTGTTTAGGCAAATGGCATGGTTTAATCTTAAATGAAGAACAAGGCGAAGGGGGATTTGGTTATGACCCACTTTTTTATGTGCCAGAATTAGGCTGCAGCGCAGCGCAGCTAACTAAAGAACAGAAAAGCCAAATATCACATCGAGGTCAAGCACTTAAACAATTGATCACTAAAATTAAAACTGAATATTAATTGTTAACACTATTATTTATATTCGAAATTGTATATAAAGAAATAAACAGTATATAATTAAACCATCAATGATATTGGAGTTAATATTGTGATTCTATTGATAGTAAGTGGTCGCTCGGGTTCTGGCAAATCAATCGCTCTGCGAGCGCTAGAAGATATGGGATTTTATTGTGTTGATAATATCCCCGTTGTTTTATTACCGCAATTAGCCAACTCATTAAAAGACAATAATACCCCTGTTGCTATTAGTATTGATATTCGAAACTTACCTGAGAATTTTGATTTTAATAGCGATATTTTTCAACGCTTACCTCAAACAGTCACACCCGAAATTATTTTCTTTGATTGTAGTCGCAATACATTAATTCGGCGCTATAGTGAAACAAGGCGAATTCACCCATTAACCAATCAACAATATTCTCTTGAAGAAGCAATCGATCTTGAAGAAAAATATCTAGAACCTTTAAAATCGCATGCAAGCCTAGTTATAAACACCGATAACCTTTCAGTTCATGAACTATCTGGCATATTAAGATCACGTATTTTGGGTAAAAAAGAACGCGAATTAACCATAATTTTTGAATCATTTGGGTTTAAACATGGTTTACCGGTTGATGCCGATTTTGTGTTTGATGTTAGGTTTTTACCCAACCCGCATTGGGATGTCAGCTTGCGGCCACTAACAGGATTAGATGAGCCTGTAAAAGAATATTTATTAAAACACGACGAAGTATCTAATTTTATCTATCAAACTGCCAATTACTTAAATCAATGGCTACCTTTGTTAGAAAAGAATAACCGCAGTTACTTAACCATTGCAATTGGCTGCACTGGAGGTCAACATCGCTCTGTCTTTATTGTGGAACAATTAGCCGCATTTTTTAAAGCCCAAAACAAGCAAGTGCAAATTCGGCATCGAACTTTAGAAAAAAGGTAATCATTATTCGTCTAAAGTTTTATAATTTGATAATTCTTCAATTTGTTTTTTACATTTTTCAAAAATGTCTTTCAGCGTAGTTTTATGCTTCGCTGATGTTGGTATTGTCGTAATCAAATGACTCAGTTTGGTCAATTCAATATCTTCAGGTAAATTAGCAAGCTTTGTTCTTAATACATTAATCGTTTGCGGATGAGGGTGACCAATAGCAATGGCTATACCATTTTTTCGTGCCAGCTTAACGGCCAAATCAAATTGCTGGCTAATAGCACTTTCTTTTTGCTCATCATCTAAAAATACATCTCGCGTTAACACTGGGATATTATAATAGCTGGCAGCTTTTTTTATTTGAGTTTTACCGATTGTTTTACTATCCAAGAAAAACATTGAATAATGGCTCAATGCTTTCATAACATGTGCCATACCAGTAAGATTTGATGTCATCAAACTACCCATATGATTATTAACACCAATCGCATGCGGCACCTGCTCAATCGCATTGGTTACAATGCGATTTACTTCAACGTCGCTCATAGAGGGAAATAGCGTGTCTTTCTCTAGAGGCTGTTTACCTAGTGGTGCCATAGGTAAGTGAATTATCACATCATTACCATGATCATGAGCCCTATTTGCAATACGCCTAGCATGGGGCGAATTGGGTAAAACCGCAACATTAATATTAGGCGACAATGAAATTACTTGCTCTTCATTATGTTGACGATATCCAAAATCATCAATGACGATAGCAAGTTTTGCAGCCCAAACACTGTGAGTATTTAACGCCCATAGGCTTATAATAAGAATAATAATAAAATAACGCACTATTTTAACCACCCACTCGGGTCAAGTGCCTTACCATCACGACGGATCTCAAAATATAAAGCAGGCGTATTTTGCCCACCACTTGAACCAACTAATGCAATAGGTTGCCCACTTTGAATCTTGTCCCCCACCGCAACCAACATGCGTTGATTATAGCCATATAAACTCATATCACCTTTACCATGCTCAAGCGCAACAACAAAGCCATAGCCCTGTAACCAACTTGCCAATATAACTCGACCATCAGCAATGGCTTTAACTTGCGTGCCATCTTTGGCATTAATCACTATTCCTTTCCAGCGTAATTCACCTTGGAGTGACTCCCCAAACCTATGTACAACACGACCATTCACAGGCCAACTAAACTGGTGCTGAGGTTTACCAATACCACTTACACGCGCCATTAATGACCGCTCATCAGAATTCGGATTATAACGCGTATTCTTTTGCTTTTCTTCAATATTTTTTGCTTGTTTTGCTTCTTCTTCTGCTATGCGCCGATTTTCTTTTTCCGCTTGGGCGATTTTCGCTTGTAATTTAATTTCATTATGACGTAAATCAATTAATTTTTGTTGATTTACTTGCATGGATGACTCAAGAGAAGTTATCGTGTTTTGCCGATTTTGACGGTTTTTTTCAAGCCCTGCTTGTTGCTCTTTCTGTTTACTTTGTAATGTTTTATGCAAAGCTTGCTTTTTTTGTAACTCAACTCTTTTTTCGTTTAATTGGGTTTGTGTATCTTGAAGATCGTGAATTTGTTGTTGACGTGCTTGGTTAATGTAACCGTAATAAGTGATTATACGGTCATTACGTTCACTTTTCTCACCCGAAAAAATCAACTCCAACCCAGTTGTATTGCCTAATTTAAATGCGCTTTCTAGCTGTTTTGATAATATCATTCGTTGTTGTTTTTGTTTTATCGTTAATACATCGATTTGTTCAATTAAATTATTGATTTCTTGATCGAGCTTTCTGAGTGATAAATCATTTCTTTCAATTGATGTTAAAAGTTTAGCAATTTCGGTTTCTTGTTCTTTGAGGTTATTAACAAGCTCATTACGCTCTTTTTTTTGCTGTGCTAAACGCTTTTCTTGTTCTTCAATTGCATGACGTAAAGATTGAAGCTGCTGATTATCATCAGCATATAAAAAATTAATCTTCATTAATCCAATAAAAGCAATAACAACAATTTTTTGACAAATAGACATGGCGTTGTATTTATAATTTGTAACCAAGCAATAATATGGTTGCCACTATACCGATAAATAGGTAAAGATGCAAAATGAAAACCACATACCAAGTATGTTGTAATTTCATTTTGCGGCATTGACTACTTTTTAGTTTGATTTTTGTTATAAGCACATTCAAAAGCAATAAATAGCAACATTCCAATGCTGTGAAAAATCAGTGTGTTTTTTCATAAAAAACGTTCAGGTGGAGTATTGATTTTATTAAAGTATTCTTTAATATTTTCATTAAAATCAAATTTTTATATAAAGTTTTCTATTTTGTTTCAGCATAAACAAAACTTGAGAAACATGCAAAAGTTGTTAACGCAATTAATGCCTTTTTCATTTTTGTTTTCTTCATTAGTTCTAGTTATTAAAAACGATCTGATTGTAAAATAAACTGACTTAATAATTCATCTTAAATATTCATATTAACTATCCGGCATTTAGAAAATTTTATCTTAAATATTTTACAAAAATACCTTGCGATCAACCCAAAAATAAATAAAAATACATAAAATATGAATAACTATTCATTTTAAGGGTGATGTCAAATGAAAGAGCGTACAACAGAGTTAGTTGAAGGATTGAGACATTCTGCACCTTATATCAACGCACATCATGGAAAAACCTTTGTTATTTTATTGACTGGTGCTGTATTAAAAAGTAATCATTATTCAAATATTATCAATGATATCGGCTTACTTTATAGTCTTGGCATTAAACTTGTTATTGTCAACGGTGCACGTAATCAAATTGATGAATCGCTTAAAAATCATAACATCCAACCTAAATATTACAAAAATACTCGAATTACCGATGCTTGCACACTCGATATTGTTAAACAGATCACCGGACTTTTACAGCTCAATATCACAGCGAGTTTATCAATGAGCTTAAACAATACACCATTACAAGGCGCACATATTAGTGTTGTCAGTGGTAATTTTGTCATTGCGCAACCTTTGGGGGTAGATGATGGCGTTGATTATTGCCATACAGGAAAAATCCGCCGTATAAATAAAGAGGCCATTGAACAGCAGTTGGAGCGAGGCTCTATTGTATTGTTGGGCCCAGTTGGTGTTTCAGTGACTGGTGAAAGTTTTAATTTAGCGTCTGAAGATGTTGCAGCCGAAGTAGCTATTCGCTTAAAAGCTGATAAATTAATTAGTTTTTGTGCAGAGCAAGGAGTTTTAGATGAACATGGTCATGTCATTATTGATCTTTATCCGGTTGATGCAGATAATTATGTCAACCAAAAAGAAATGCAAGGCAAACATTTATCCAGTGAAGCACGCTTTTTACGCGCAGCATCAAAAGCGTGCCGTAGTGGCGTCAGGCGAAGCCATTTAGTAAGTTATTTGATTGATGGTTCGATTTTACAAGAACTATTCTCGCGCGATGGCATTGGAACACAAGTTTCAATGGAACATTCTGAACAGGTTCGTTCGGCAACGATTAACGATATTGGTGGAATTTTAGAGCTCATTCGTCCGCTTGAGGAGCAAGGTATTTTGGTCAAACGCTCACGTGAACAATTAGAAATGGAAATTGATAAATTTACCATTATTGAACGAGATAACATGACAATTGGTTGTGCTGCACTTTACCCTTATCCTGAAGAAAAAATGGGTGAAATGGCCTGTGTGGCTATTCATCCGCAATATCGCAACTCATCTCGAGGAAACGTTCTTATCGAAAAGTTAACGGAAAAAGCAATTCAGTTAGGCCTTAAAAAAATATTTGTTTTAACGACACGAAGCATTCACTGGTTTAGAGAAAAAGGCTTTAATCCAGCAGAAGTAGATGACTTGCCTATTAAAAAGAAACAACTTTATAATTATCAAAGAAATTCCAAAATTCTAATATTTGATATATTATAGTTTTTTTAGCATTAAGTCTTATAGGCAGTATTATTGTGTAGTACCCAAGGCGATTTGCTAATCGTTTTAATTGAAAACTTAGTTAATTAATTGGGTAGCCATTTCATCACTAATTACTAATATATCAATGTAATTGGCATTTAGTGCCGCTTTTAGACTATTAATTTTTTCGCAATCGCCACTTGCACATATTTTTAAAGGAATTTTTTTCAGATTATCTAATGTCACTCCGATAATTTGATTACAAAATGGTGTCGTTAATTCAGTTCCATTTTGATCGAAAAAGCGGGATAAAATATCGCCTACAATGTCCTTATTGGCTATCGTTTGGAACAACTCACCATAAAATCCATACCAAATAGAACTTTTTGAAATAGCAGGACAACCAATACTAAATAGAGCGACGGTTATCTTGCTCCACCAATCTTTCAACTCTTTCATATGTTGAGTTTTTTCAATTTCTATTCTTAATAGTTCGGTATCAACAATGGCTGGGTAATCAATCAGTATGGCTTGACTATTTAATTTATTCGAAAGTTTATAAGCAATATTATTGACGTGATATTTTGTTTCAATTTTTCCTGATGGTCCTCCAATCATTGGTACAATGGTCGTATTATTGAATTGAGTGTTGTCATTTTTTAAACTGCTAACAATATAATTAATTGTGCGTCCCCATGAAATGCCAATGACATCATTATCATGGATATTTTTGACTAATACATTTGCAGCAACATTACAAACAATTTGGTTTTTGCTGTCATTATCAACATATTGATTGACAGGTACAATAATAACTTGTTTCAAATTATATTTATTAAGAATTTTTTCTTCTAATGCAATATTGGGCAATAGATCGTAATTTATTGAAATAGAAACAATACCTAATTCTCGTATTACTTTTAGCATTCGACTAATACTTGATCTGTGTATATTAACGATTTTGGCTATTTCGGATTGAGTTTTATTTTCTTCATAATAGAGTTGAGCTATTTTTATTAATAATTTGTGTTGCTCAAAATCGTAGTTACCAAAGTTATTATTGATCATGTTCGTATTATCTTATTAGTCATGTTTTTAAATCACTATTTATTAAAAAAATATCAAGATGTCATGTATGGTAATTCATATTATGGCATCTTGATGCTATTAAAGTATATCAAAAAAATTAAGACTCAATATCAGGAAAATTGTTTAATACAAAATCTTCAGCTTCTTTTGACCAAATATTATGGCTTTTATTTAATATTTTCTTTAATGCTACATCATCACTACTATCTGTTAACGATTCTAAACTTTTAAGCGCAAACTGCTTGTGAGTATAGACTAATTTTTTTCCACCTCTAATTTTATCTTGTCGTTGAGTTATGTCACTGGCTTGATCAATTCCCATTATATGCGAAACAATTTTAGCAACTTCAACCTTGCCTGACTCAATTAACTTAACAGCTAAGCGCATATCATCAGTATTTCCTCCTGATGTTCCAACAATATGAGTAAAATTATAATGTACATCATAAAAATTAATTTCTGCTTCGAAATTTTTATCTTGAGGACCAGCAAAAAAATTCAGACAACCGTCAAATGCTAATAATTGCGATGCTAAATGAATTAACTCTTTTGATGGTAAAAAGATAAAGATATCATCAAAACAATTTTTGGAAGATTTACTTTTCAATAGAGACAATTGATCTGCGCTCTCAGATATATCGACGAATTCAAGTTCGACCCCATTGCGTGATTGATATAGTGTTTTCAGATGCGCTATTTTTTCTTTGTTTCGCCCAGTGACAACCACTTTTTTGGGTTTTATCGCCCCCCCCAAAGCATAGTCTATTGCAAGCATCCCCATAGGGCCAGTTCCCCCTAATATAAGCAATTCACCATTAGGCTTTATTCCCATAATATGATCGTAACTATTTGGTTTCAAATGATAGCTAGCATTAAAAGCACCAATAACACAGGATAAGGGTTCAATTAACGCACCTTCAAAATAAGTTTTTCCATCATAAGGTATCAAACAATCTTGTTGTAATACGTCGTGATTGACTATCATATAGGTTGCACACCCACCCGTATTAGGATAAGAATAACCTACACAATAAGGGCTATTAGTGAGCTGTAAGTTGGCTTGTATGACATATTTTTGCCCTTTTTTAAATTTATGTTGCCAATTTTTACCTACTTGCAAAATATCACCACAGCATTCATGTCCAATAACAATTGGATTATTTTTTAGGTCTGGTGGTGTTTTTTTATGGTTTTCGCCTTGATTTACTAGCTTTAATGAAGACATGCACATACTGTCAACAATGACTGATACTAACACTTCATCATCTGTGATAGGTGGAAGTTCAAAAGATTCTAAGCGAAGATCATTTTTCCCATATAATCGAACAGCTCGAGTTTTCATATATTCCTCTTTAATAAATTAAATTTGATACAAATTTATACTCAATAATGCATAAATACCTTGTTATACTGCAGTTGTAAGGAAAAATGTATTTATAACAATTTGCTTTATTTCCTTTGGTTCAAAAATATTACATAGATGTTTAAGACTGTTTATTTGTATTTTAAGCTAGAATACCTAACCCATAACCAATAATACCCACGGCAAATAATGCAAAAATTAAGATAATTGGGCTGACCTTTTTTCGGAGCAATTTCATCATTAAGAGTGTTAGACCCAACGGTAGTAAACCTGGTACAAGATCATTGAGTATACCTTGTACTGTCATAACAATTTCATTACCATTTGCATCAGCAGTTTTAGATACCACTAAAGGGACATTTATTGAAGTCCATTTAGTCACCAATACCCCCATAATAAATAAACCAAGAATAGAAGCGCCTTCTGTCAGTTTAGGCAAGATATTACCCGAAAGATCTTTAACAATACCGATTCCTTTCGATAATCCATAGGTTAAACCATACCATTTCATGGCAAGTCTGACGAAATTAAACAAAATAAAAAATAATAATGGACCTGCAATATTTCCGTTGAGTGCTAAAGATGCACCAAGTGCTGCAGTAATAGGTCGCAATGTACCCCATACAAGGGGATCACCGACTCCTGCTAAAGGTCCCATTAATCCAATTTTAAGGCTATTGATTGTTCCATCATTAATTGGTGCGCCATTTGCTTTTGCTTCTTCCATTGCTATAGTGACACCAAGCACAGGGCCACACATTGCAGGAGTGGTGTTGAAAAAGGCTAAATGTCTTTTTAACGCTTGACGTTGTTCCTCTTGTGTTTGATAAACTCGTTTGATTGTTGGAATCATATCTACACAAAAAGCAAGCGCATGAATACGTTCATAATTAAAAGAAGCTTGCTGGAAATTAGAACGAATAAAAGTACTAATCACATCTTTTTTTTGAATAGTTTTTAACATTTCTTTCATAATAAAATTCCTATAAATTATTCTTCTAATTCATCATCAGTGATTATTTGGTTGGTATTTGCCATTGGATTTGCAATTTCGTTATTAACTTTTATTACATTGAACTTTGGGTTTAATTGAACATAAATAATGGCAAAAATAACCCCCAAAATACCAAATGAAAGTAAACTAAAATTTAGATATCCACCTAAAACAAAACCTAAATAGAAAAAAGGAGCTAAATATTTAACAATCATCATGTTTAACACCATTGCATAACCGACAACAACGATAAATCCACCAGCAACAGCAAGCCCACCAGTGACAATATCAGGTAACATGTTTAATAGGGATTGCACAGTATTTGCATCAACATAAATGGCAACGAGCGTGGCAGGAATAGAAACTCTTAATGCTTGTACAAAAAGAGCACTAAAATGGAGTAATTCAATCTTTCGGAATTGAACTTTTTCTGCCGCTTTATCTGCTTCATGCTGAAAAATTACCGTGATAGTTCTTGCAAAAACGGTTAATATTTGCCCTGCCGCGGCAACAGGAAGAGCGATGGCTATTCCTGTTTGGATATCTTGCTGTCCTATAACAACCAAGATTGTTGATATCACACTCGCCAATGCAGAATCGGGAGATTGTGCTGCCCCAATATTCATCCAACCCAATGCGATTAGTTCAAGCGTACCACCTAAAATGATACCTGTTTTTATATCACCTAATATTAGGCCAATTACGGTACATGCAATCAATGGACGATGTGTTTGAAACTCATCAAGTACACTTCCCATTCCTGCGATACACGAGAAAATAAATATGAACATGATTTGCAGTACTGAAATGTCCATGTTTCCCTCCTACCATTTATTATGTTAGTTAATTTGAATAACCTTGTTAAAGAAGTTTAATAAAATCAACATTTGGATCGGTAATAACGACTTTTAAACATAGATTGATACCCATCTCATGCATTTTTTTGAATGCAGATATGTCATTTCCGTCGACAGAAACCGCTTTGGTAATCTGTTTTTTTCCCTCTTTAAACGACATTCCTCCAATATTAACCTCTTTAATAGGAACGCCCGCATTGACTAATCGCAAGACATCGGTTGGATTGGTGAAAAGATAAAAAACAGTATCATTTTCATATTTAGGATTTTTATAGACTGCAGCAGCTTTATCGATACTAACCACAGACACTTTAATTCCTGGGGGAGCAGCCTGTTTAACTAGTGCTGAACGAATTTGATCATTAGCAACTTCATCACTCACAATGATAATTCTTTCTGCTTTGGCTTCTTTTGTCCAAACAGTGGTAACTTGACCATGAATCAATCGGTCATCAATACGAACTAAATTTATGATCATTTATAACTCCTCCTCTGTAGATATATTTTTAGATAGTGATTTGAAAGATTTAATAAAATCTAATTTAACTTCGTCGAGTTGTGCATAGACGTTTTCAATATTCATTAAAGACAAATCAAGATTTAATAACTCTAAGCAAAGTGGCAGAGATAAACCGCTAATTACTTCGATATTACCTAACTGTATGGCTAGAATAGAGGCTGCGTTATAAGGACTGCCAGAAAATATATCAGTGATAATAATGAACTGTTTGGATTCTGATTGGCTAATAATTTTTAGATATTTATCTTTTAGGTTATCAATGCTATCCCCTGGTTCAAAAGTTATCGCATACAAATGAGAGTATTGCCCCGCAATCATCTCAATACTATTTTTCATTTCATAGGCAATTTTTCCGTGTCCAGCCAAAATAATATTCATTTAGCACCCTCACAAATTCTCTATTTAAATCACAAATGTTAAAACAACTTTATATTCACATTTTCTCAAAGTAAATCACCAATATGAAAAAGTGTGATGTAGATTGGATTTTTTGAAAAATGAACAGAAGAAAGTTTTTTATTTTTTATCAGAGAACATGATGAGAGAAATACCCACATTATTGACTATAACTTGAAAATGACTGTAAAAAATGCGAGTAATTACTATACCTTGAGCGATTTATTAATAACTACAATATCGTTAAACCGCATAATTTGCTTTTAGATAAAAGATTTTATGAATTTTTAGTGGATTATTTTCATGATAATGTATAAACGGTCCGTCGTATTCTTACAATAAACTAAGCTAGGCAAATAGAATACGATTAGGCATTTCACAAGTATTGATAAAAAGTATAATATATAGCACTATTTAAATTATCGAAATATCAATTCAACCATAAAGATAACATCATGCAAAAGTTTAATGTCAAAACCTTTCAGGGGTTAATTCTTACATTACAAGATTACTGGGCCAATCAGGGGTGCACCGTGATTCAGCCTTTAGATATGGAAGTTGGTGCCGGCACTTCTCACCCTATGACCTGCTTACGCGCACTGGGGCCAGAACCAATTAATGCCGCTTATGTTCAACCATCGCGACGCCCAACAGATGGCCGCTATGGCGAAAACCCAAATAGGTTACAACACTATTACCAATTTCAAGTTATCTTAAAACCTTCTCCTGATAATATCCAAGAGCTGTATTTAGGCTCGTTAAAACAGTTAGGACTTGATCCCACTGTTAATGATATTCGTTTTGTTGAAGACAATTGGGAAAACCCAACACTCGGGGCATGGGGGCTAGGTTGGGAAGTTTGGTTAAATGGGATGGAAGTAACCCAATTTACTTACTTTCAACAAGTTGGTGGACTTGAATGTAAGCCTGTTACCGGTGAAATCACTTATGGGCTTGAACGCTTAGCGATGTATATTCAAGGTGTGGATAGCGTTTATGATTTAGTTTGGAGCGACGGTGTATTTGGTAAAACCACTTATGGCGATGTATTCCACCAAAACGAAGTTGAGCAATCCACTTATAATTTTGAATATGCGAATGTTGAATTTTTATTTTATTGTTTTGAGCAACACGAAAAAGAAGCAAAATTTTTGCTTGAGTTAGAAAAACCACTTCCACTACCAGCTTATGAGCGTATTTTAAAAGCCGCCCACTGTTTTAATTTACTTGATGCACGTAAAGCGATTTCAGTGACTGAGCGACAACGTTATATTTTACGCATCAGAACATTAACCAAAATGGTGGCGGAAGCCTATTACGCATCACGTGAAGCACTTGGATTTCCTATGTGCCAAAATTCACAGTCTAACGAAAGTGCATCAAAGTAGGAATTAAAAGATTATGCAAAAAACATTTTTAGTGGAAATTGGTACCGAAGAGTTACCACCAAAATCACTCCGCACTTTAGCAGAAAGCTTTGCGGCTAATTTTATACAGCAGCTTGATAATGCCAATTTAGAACATGGCAAAGTACTTTGGTATGCATCTCCCCGCCGTTTAGCGTTAAAAGTCTTAAATTTAAATAACACACAACCCGATAGCCAAATTGTTAAACGCGGTCCTGCGGTCAGTGCGGCATTTGATGCCAATGGTAATGCAACTAAAGCCGCTCAAGGTTGGGCGCGAGGTTGTGGTATTACAGTTGATCAAGCCCAGCGTATAAAAACCGATAAAGGCGAATGGTTGTCGTATACTCACAATCAAAAAGGTCAACCCGTAGTTAATCTTTTATGTGATATGGTTAAAACTGCATTAAGCAAATTACCTATCCCTAAACCAATGCGTTGGGCAGCTAGTCAAGTCGAATTTATTCGTCCATGCCATACTGTCACCATGTTGTATGGTGATGAGCTTGTGCCTGGTACCATTTTAGATATTGAGTCAAACCGCGTTATTCGTGGTCACCGTTTTATGGGTGAACAAGAGTTCACTATCGATAATGCCGATCAGTACCCCGAAATTTTGGAACAGCGTGGTAAAGTCATTGCTGATTATGACAAGCGAAAAGCTATGATTAAGCAACAAGCTGAAAGCGAAGCGGCTAAACTTCATGGTAAGGCTGATTTAACTGACACGCTACTTGAAGAAGTCTGTTCTCTTGTTGAATGGCCTGTTGTGCTAACCGCTAAATTTGAAGAGCGATTTTTACAAGTGCCGGCTGAATCACTGGTTTATACCATGAAAGGGGATCAAAAATACTTTCCTGTTTATGATAAACAAGGCAAATTATTACCAAACTTTATTTTTGTGGCTAATATTGAATCGAAAGATCCACAAGTTGTGATTTCGGGTAATGAAAAAGTGGTTCGCCCACGCCTTGCTGATGCAGAATTCTTTTATCAAACCGATTTAAAACAACGTTTAGAAGATCGTTTGCCTCGTCTTGAAACGGTGTTATTTCAACAACAACTTGGAACTGTTAAAGATAAAGCAATTCGCATAGCATCGTTATCAGGCTTTATTGCCGACAAAATTGGCGCTAATATTGAGCAAGCTAAACGAGCAGGTAAATTAACAAAATGCGATTTAGTGACCAACACCGTTTTTGAATTCCCTGAAACGCAAGGTATTATGGGGCGCTATTTGGCACTTAAAGATGGCGAAAGCATAGAAGTTGCCACCGCTATTGAAGAACAATATAAACCGCGTTTTGCAGGTGATGAATTACCGAGTACGGCAGTGTCTTGTGCAGTTTCTATCGCTGAAAAAATGGATACTTTAGCGGGTATTTTTGGCATTGGCCAGCACCCTAAAGGTGATAAAGATCCTTTTGCATTGCGACGCGCTGCGATTGGTGTTTTACGAATTATTGTAGAAAAGGCATTATCTTTAGATCTTGTTGAATTAGCCAATTATGCCACATCGTTATATGGCGAAAAACTGAATAATAAAAATGTGGTTGAAGATATTGTTAATTTTATGCAAGGTCGTTTCCGCGCATGGTATCAAGAACAAGGCTTTGCCATTGATACTATTCAAGCAGTTTTAGCGCTTAATCCAACAAAACCGGCTGATTTTGATGCGCGCATTAAAGCAGTCACTCACTTTAGAACCTTGCCAGAATCCTCATCATTAGCTGAAGCTAATAAACGAGTATCAAATATCTTATCTAAAGCCGAAATTGCTATTCCAGAGCAGATCAATGCAGCCTTGCTAGAAGCAGGCGCTGAAGGCGAATTAGCTAAAAAATTGGCAATTTTAACCGATAAACTTTCACCTTATTTTAATGAAGGTCGTTATCAAGATGCGTTAGTTGAATTATCGTCACTAAAAGAAACGGTGAATGCGTTTTTTGATTCTGTCATGGTTATGGTTGACAATGAACAGATTAAACTTAATCGATTAGCACTTTTGAAAAAGCTACAAAACTTATTCTTAAAAGTCGCTGATATTTCATTATTGCAAGCTTAATTTGCGAATTCAATCATTCAAAAATAATAGTGGTAACTAAATCGGTTACCACTTGTAAGGAACTTATATGGAAATGCAAAAAAAAATCTCTTTTTCTTTAGTTTTTACACAAACATGCAATTTTTTTCGTAATCGTATTATACCAATTGCGCTTGTAAGTCTATTAGTAGCACTAATGAGCTCAGTTATAAGTTACTACCTTTACAAACCAGAAACGTATACACAATTATATTTATCAGGAAATACCACTAGCTATGTATCAGTTATTATTATAGCAGTTGCAATCTCTATTGTTATGAAATCAATTAGTATTGCAACAGTTTATAACCTTTATGTAAGTGATAAACTTAACCCCAAATTATTACTGTCTAGAGTATTAGAAAATCTATTAAAAATTATTGCTTTTTACCTTGTTATGATTTTTCACTTAGTTGTTATAGTATTATTTTTATTTTTAATCCTTATTATTTTAAATTTACTACTTCCCAAATCTTTGATTATTTCATTAATTTTTATAACGCTAATTATTTCCTCTGTACTTTTCTTTATTTTCACTAGCTTCTTTTTTGGATTATTGGCTGAATCTAAACAAAAAAGTTTCTCTGATTTATTTTCGTTAAGTTGTCAACTGACAAAAATGCAATGGCATCCTTCTTTTCTTATGCTATTAATTAATATCGCATATTTAATGATTATTACTATATTGTCTATGATAATCGATGAAAACAATATTATAGTAGTTAATATTATCTTTTCGTTCTGTTCTGTCTTTTTTGATATCTTCCTGACGAGCTTTTTCTATCGTCTTTATTGGTTAGTAACTAATGATGCTAACTCAAACTTTCCAACAAAAGATGATCAGCAAGAAACTAATAGTTTGATCGTTTAATCATTCTCATCCTTACCAATTTAGATTGGTGAGGAAACTCACTTGCTATATCAATTTGCTGTGTATTATATTTGTTATAATGAAAAACCATTTGGATAACAATTATGACACCCGCTATTTATTTACTTAAAAAGTTAAAAACTAAATTTAACATTCACCAGTATAAGCATGATCCAAATCAAACCAACTACGGGCAAGAAGCGGTTGCTAAACTTGATCCCAGTTTAAATGTCACTGCAGCGCAAGTATTCAAAACGCTGATTGTGAGTTTGAACGGTAACAATAAAATGTTAGCGGTTTGCGTATTGCCAGTTGAGTGTCATTTAGATCTAAAAAAAGTGGCCAAAGCACTAAACTGTAAAAAAATAGATTTAGCTGATGCTAATTTAGCTCAAAAGGTAACAGGTTATTTAGTGGGAGGAATTAGTCCACTAGGTCAAAAGCAGCAACTGCCCACACTCATTGATTTAAGTGCCAATAAACACACAACAATGTTCATATCAGGTGGCAAAAGAGGATTAGAAATTGAAATTACACCACAAGATTTAGCCGATATATTACAAGCTAAATTGATTGAAATAGCTGTTTAAAATGACTAACAGTATAAATTTTAATTGGGAAACAATATTGTTTATAAATAGGATAGAAAAACCAACAGATATGCTATTTTATGAGTTTTTTCTTTCTCGGAAAAATAAGGCCATAAGGCTATACCCTATGACCTATTCTTCTATCAATCAAATTGACAGAAAGATAAAAAGCAACTTATTTAATTGCTTCTTTTAAACTTTTACCTGATACAAATGCAGGTACTTTACTTGCTGCAATTTTAATTTCTTTACCTGTTTTTGGGTTACGACCAGTACGCGCTTTGCGATCATTAACTTTAAAGGTACCAAAACCAACTAATTGAACTGGTTCACCAGCTTTTAATGATTCAGTAATAGCAGCTAGTGTCGCTTCCAATGCTGTTTTAGCAGCAACTTTAGTGATATCAGCTTTGCTAGCAATAGCGTCGACAAGTTCTGTTTTATTCATGGGTATATCCTTACATATTATTTTATTGTTAAAGTTAACATTATAAACGAAGCTAAAATTCAGCTTCGCTACTGTAAATAGTGTTTAGATTACATTGTGGTTAAATGTAGTCTATATTCGTCTAATATTAAAGAAAAATTTAATAAAAAATAAAAAAATTACACTTTAAACCGCTTAATCGCTTAAAAAAACACCAATATTACTTACTCTGGAGGCTCGAATTTCGTCTTTTAAGCCTTTTATGAGCGCAATCATTTCATTATTTTCATCACGTAATAATCTTAATATTTCCCACTGTAAATCAAATTCATCAATCACACTAGGTAAAGTTTGTTGCGCATCTTGTGAAAGATTAACATTGGTTTTGGTCATTTCAAATTCAGCAACGGTGGTTGCCGATATGCTACTTACTTTAGCGGTATGCTCGGCCATTTCACCACTCAAATAAGAGTGTAAAACTTCACCAAGCGCCTGACAAGCATCGATAGCTGGATAAATCATATAAGGGCTATCTTCAGTGACAATCGGAATTATCGCTTCTAATTTTTCAAGCTGTAAATCAAAATTGATTTTTACATCTTCAACTAATAATGATTCCCAAACTAAATCTAGTATTTTTTTGTAACTTTTTGCATCATCGTCATTTTGCTGTTGTTGACAATAAAAAACAAAATTGGGATACATTCGTTCGCACAGGCAAACCATAAACAAACGTTGTTGCCATTGTGGTAACTTTTCTACTCTTAATTGAACAGGATTTTTAATCATGATGAAACCTTTTTGACTGCCAATGTACTGCTTCAATTAGTTGCTGTACATGTTCTATGGGGATATCTTGGTGAATACCATGCCCTAAATTAAAAATATGTCCATTGTGATGCCCAAATTCACTAAGAACGGCTTCTACATTGGATTCAATTGTTTGTTTTTCTGCATACAAAACAGAAGGATCTAAATTACCTTGCACCGCAACTTGCCCTTTTTGGGTGATCTGGCTTAAATTCACCGTCCAATCCACCCCCACAGCATCACAGCCAGTGTTGATTATATTATCCAGCCATAACCCCCCCCCTTTAGTAAATAAAGTGACAGGGATATACGAGGTTATAACTTTACTTTTTTGACCTTGCTTTAATTGCGACAAGATTAATTGCATATAGTCAAGTGAGAATGTTTGATAACTTTGATGGCTCAATACGCCACCCCATGTATCAAAAATCATAATAGATTGCGCTCCAGCTTGGATTTGCGCATTTAAATATAACGCAATACTATTGGCGAGCTTTTCAAGTAGCAAATGCAGTGCTTTGGGCTCACTATAGAGCATTTTTTTGATTTTAGTAAATGCTTTGCTACTGCCCCCTTCAACCATATAGGTTGCTAATGTCCATGGACTCCCTGAAAAGCCTATTAATGGAACTTTACCATTGAGTTCTTTTTTCGTTAATCGAATCGCATCCATCACATATTTAAGTGATTGCTCAGGATCAGGGATGGGTAACTGTTTAATATCGGACAGACAAGATATCGATTTTGAAAATTTTGGACCTTCGCCCGACTCAAAATATAAGCCAAGTCCCATAGCATCAGGAATAGTTAAAATATCAGAAAAGATAATAGCAGCATCAAGATCAAATCGCTGTAATGGCTGTAAAGTGACTTCACAAGCTAATTCTGGCGTTTGGCACATCGTCATAAATTCACCCGCGTGGGCTCTTAACTGACGATACTCTGGCAAATAGCGCCCCGCCTGGCGCATCATCCAAATCGGCGTGTAATCTACAGGTAAACATTGCAAAGCACGTAAATAACGGTCATTTTTTAATTGGCTCATATCCTCAGCTCTTTAAGTAAAGATGTTAGTTTGTCAAAAAGTTTCAGGAAAGTATGCGTTTTAGTATAAAACCATCTAATTATCTATTATTTGTGCTCCAAAGCTTAAGGTTGTGATAATGTATTTTGGGCATAATCAATTAAAGTTTCAGAAATAGTTTGCATTACGCTACTTTCTGGCGCAAAACGATGCCAATATAGCATACGCCTTTGATATAACCCTTCTGTTAAATTAACCAACTCACCATTTTTTAACTCTTGTTCAACCTGTAACTTTGGCAGCATACAACAAGCTGAACCTTGTTTAGCTAATTGCACAAAAGCCTCGGATGAACTGGTAATATGGCAAATCACACTACCTGGGGTAAGATTAAAATTTTCTTGCAAAAAAGCCTGATGCATATCATCTAAATGGTCAAACGCAACAGCAGGCGCTTTTAGTAAAGATGAGCGATTCACACCATGTGGGAAGTACTTTTTAGCAAAATCAGGCGAAGCCACAAAAATATAATCTAACGCGCCTAACACATCAGATAAACAACCAGGTAAAGGATTAGCTTGAATACTAATTGCCGCAACCACTGTACCTAAACGGAGCAGTTCTAAGGTATGTTCTTCGTCTTTTACCTGTATATCAAAACGTAAGATATTTTTATCTAAAACGGGTTTTAACGCAGGTAATAGCCAAGTCGCTAAAGAATCGGCGTTGATTGCAACAGATAATGACAATGGCGTTGAGTTTTGTTCATTATCACCCAACCATTGTTGTTCTAATAACTCAACTTGGTGCAATAATCCTAAAAGATGCTCACCTTGCTTAGTGGCTTTGGGGGGAATAGTTCTAACCAACAATTGCTGACCAAAAAAACTTTCTAACTGCTTAATGCGTTGCGATACCGCAGGTTGTGTAATACACAGTTTATCTGCTGCCCGTTCAAATCCTCGTTCTTTTATCACTGCATCTAATGCTTGTAATGCTCTATAATCTGGACGCTTCATAATCTCTACACTAATGATTTGATCATTGTTTGAATATTCAAACTACTTTAATATCGCAATAAGTTTTCAACATATCAAAAGTTGATATATTTTCTTAAAATCCTAATGATTTTTACTTTCCAATTGGGTACTATGCCATATCTTCAATCATTTTGCTTTCAAAATTTTATTTTTTTAAGAAAAATTATCCTCAAAATAGGGTGATACCATGACACAAGACGAATTAAAAAAGGCTGTAGGCTGGTCAGCATTAAAATTTATCAAACCTGATGCTTATGTCGGCGTAGGAACAGGTTCAACGGCAGCGTATTTTATTGATGCATTAGCCACAATAAAAGATCAGATCAAAGGCACAGTTTCAAGCTCAGAAGCATCCACACAAAAATTAAAAAGCTATGGGATTCCAGTTCTTGATTGTAATGAGGTCGATAGTTTAGATGTTTATGTCGATGGTGCCGATGAAATCAATCATCATTTACAAATGATTAAAGGCGGTGGTGCGGCCTTAACACGTGAAAAAATTGTTTCAGCCATTGCCAAACAATTTATTTGTATTGTTGATGAATCAAAAGTTGTTGATGTGTTAGGTAAGTTTCCATTACCTATTGAAGTGATCCCGATGGCGCGTTCTTATGTTGCTCGCGAACTATTTAAATTAGGTGGTAAACCCATCTATCGTCAAGGCGTAGTCACGGATAATGGTAATGTGATTTTAGATGTCCATGATCTTATCATCGCCAATCCCATAGAATTAGAAAATCGAATCAATAATATTGCGGGTGTGGTAACGGTGGGATTATTTGCCAATAAAGGGGCTGATATTGCGCTTGTCGGATGTAGCACGGGTGTGAAAGAGCTTAGGTAAAATCATATATTAGAGCAAATTTATAACGGTATACCACAGTAAATACCAATTTGTATACGGAAAGAAAGAGAGGAAATAATGGCTATTCAGGCTTTAACCAAAGATGAAAACAAGTTTTTATTACTTGAAGGCGTTCATCCTAGTGCCATTGAAATATTAAAATCAGCTGGTTTTACCAATATTGAATATCATAAAAGTGCATTATCACCAGCAGAACTGAAACAAGCCCTGCAAGATGTTCGCTTTATTGGTATTCGTTCCAGAACACATTTAACCAAAGATATTATTGATGCAGCTCCAAAACTTGCAGGAATTGGCTGCTTTTGTATTGGTACTAATCAAGTTGATTTGGATGCTGCCACAGTGAAAGGTATCCCAGTGTTTAATGCACCATTTTCTAATACACGATCTGTTGCAGAACTGGTGCTAGCTGAAGCGATTTTATTATTGCGCCGCGTGCCCGAAGCGAATGCTAAAGCGCACCAAGGCAAATGGAACAAAATTGCCACGGGTTCGCACGAAGCACGAGGTAAAAATTTAGGTATTATTGGTTATGGACATATTGGTAGTCAATTAAGCATTTTAGCTGAATCACTAGGCATGAATGTTTATTTTTACGATATTGAAACCAAATTACCGTTAGGTAATGCTAAGCAAGTTTCATCAATGAAAGAATTACTGGCGACAAGCGATATTGTTTCAATGCATGTCCCCGAAAATGCAACCACGATCAAAATGATAAGTAACAACGAAATTGATGCAATGAAGCAAGACGCAATTTTAATTAATGCTTCGCGCGGTAAAGTGATTGATCTTGATGCATTAACTCAAGCCCTCAAAGCCAACAAACTCAGTGGCGCGGCTATTGATGTCTTTCCAACAGAACCAGCCAGTAACAATGATCCTTTTGAATCACCATTATGTCAATTTGATAACGTGATTATTACACCGCATATTGGCGGCTCAACTAGCGAGGCGCAAGAAAACATAGGAATTGAAGTTGCCACAAAACTTGCAAAATATTCAGATACTGGCGCAACTCTTTCGGCGGTTAACTTCCCTGAAGCCTCGTTACCTATTCCAGCCAAAGGTTCAAGTCGCTTTATTAATATTCACCATAATCAGCCTGGTGTATTAACCGCTATCAATACTTTATTTGCAGAACAAGGGCTTAATATTTCAGCACAATATTTACAAACCGACGCAAAAATTGGTTATGTTGTTATTGATATCGATAGAGTAAATGCAAATAAAGCCGAAGAATTGCTTGATAGATTAAAAAAAGTGTCTGGTACCATTCGCGCAAGATTGCTATTTTAATTGACATTCACTCAATGCCACCTATCTTTTGATAAGTGGCTAATCATTACTAATTTAAACTAGCGGTGGAATTAATATAATCGCTAATCTAACACATCATCACCTTTAAGGGCTGACACATGCTACTGGTGCATAGTCCCATGAATCATCATAATACCGTATACCACCCTCGATTAAGCTAACGGTAAAATGTTTATTAGGCATATTTGTCAGAGAAGCCGTCAAATATTCAGGAAAACTGCTAGGAGATGCCCAACTAACAGCGTATTCACCATTTTGCAGAACTGTCTCCTCATCTTCAAAAGGATATCCACTAATCATACGCCCCCATTCACTAAATAATCCCCCTACCCAACGGTTGCCAAGCTTAAAACTTAAGCGTCGTTGATATGCGTAAAAATCATCCAATTCTGGTAGACCACCAGTCCAACCGAGCCACGGATCATTGTGATTAGTGTAATCATTAACATCGGGGAGACGATAATGACTACCTAACCCTTGACAAAACTGTATGGCTTGCTCATATGTCATCCCTTTATAATCATCTCTACCTTCTATAGAAGGAGGATTATTTATATACCAACGCTCTATCTTAAAGCTATAAAGTAATTTAGTATGGCTACTATCTGCGTAAAGCTTAAATACCGAAGGCGAAAAACGCTTATCTTTTGAATCAAGCGTTGGCCCTTTTAGCTTTATCTTTAGACCGCTTCTAACATCTATCGGTCTTGCATTCCAGCGTTCTTCATCTGCTCTCCCCCATGTCGGATCCCAATTTACCTTGTCAGCAGAGAGGGACAAGGTGACGCCATGCCCACTCTCCGCACTAACAGTAGCACCATTTGCGGCAATAATCTGTTCTGGCGTTATGCCTGACAATATTAAGAAAAAGTGTAAACCATCTGTCCCAGTTGTCGGGAAGTTATCGCTGGGCTTATCGGCATCATTCACTTTAAATCCCACAAATGACACCCAATTAGGACCATTCATACGGTCGTCAT